>NZ_VFVS01000010.1:0-202076 GCF_006442215.1 Mesorhizobium sp. B2-3-11
GATCCGCCATGGCCGGCGCTCCCAAGTGGGCGGGGGGATGGGTTGGGCCTGAGAGGCGCCGGCCATGGCGGATCAAGTCCGCCGCCCAGATATTTACCCACGCCCGCGGCGCGGATAATTCCGTGATCGCGCCAGTATCGTTACGCGACCTCCTCTGGGTTGCGCGTTCGGGCACCGCAGAACAAACCATCTGCTGGACAACCTCGCTGTCCTACAAGGTGGCGCTGCTCCTAAGCTCGTGGTAGTCAACGGCAAATCCTAAGCTCGACCATGTGGGAGAACTGCGGGATTTCCCACTATGTGGGAGGTGGGCGTGGCGGAACTGGTATACGCAGCAGACTTAAAATCTGCCGGTGCTTCAAACACTTACGGGTTCAAGTCCCGTCGCCCACACCAGTGCGCCAAAGAGACTTAAAAAAATCCCTCGATCTGTGATCGTACGGGTTCGATTCCCGTCGACCGCACCAGCAAAAGGCTTCAAGTTTGGTTGATTTTTCTGTGTTGAACCGCCGCAACGTCATATAACCGGCGTGGTCACCGGCTGCGGATCACTGCTGTAACTCGGACAGCGCCCTCTCCATCGGGGCCATTGAAATCTGGATCGGGCCGGAGAAAGCCACGTCCATGTCGAAGATCAGGTAGATCGCCCCGGCAACCAAAGCCGCCGATGCCGCGTAGGTCGAAATGGTGATCGTATTGCGTGGCGCCCTGAAGCCGAAGCTGGCGAAGATCAGCACCAGCCAGGTGACCAGGAGCGTGATCAGAGGCACCGGGATCGTGCCCTCCGACTGCTCGATCAGCACCCAGCGCAACTCCAGCACTTTCTGCAAATGCTGGCGGGCGTCCTGCACAATGAAGCCATGCGCATCGTCGGTCGGCGCCAGCGCACTCAGCCGGGTGCCGATTTCCGCCAGCAACTGCTCAGAGAGCCGGTTGGCGGCGACCAGCGTCTCGCTGGTGGGCGAAGAATCACCCGCTACCCGCTGCACATAGACGACCAGCGGCTGGCGTACCGTGTCGGTTTGCGGGCCATATTGGCGCAAGGTCCTGTCGAGAAGGATCAATTCGGTCGCATAGGCGTGCACGTTGCGGTCGATCGATTCGAAGGTGTTCCTGGCCGAGTTGATCATCAGGCCGAGCATCAGCGAGGTCATGACCCCGAACAGGTTCGCGGCGTGCCGAACCACGGTGTTCGTGTCGTCGTCACGATGTTTGGCCGGCAATTTTGGCCATATCGCCGTGCTGGCGAGCGCGGCTACCGTCAGGCATAGGAAGATTACCATTGCGATGAAAGCTTCGCGCATGCCGCTCATTCCGATTGGCAATGGCAAGGCGTCAGTTGATGACCGCCATCACTATTCCGGCGCGTCCTTGCGCCCTGCCTAACGCCTGCCGCGCCCCTTGTAGCCGAGATAGGTGGCCGTCACCGCCCCCCGGAAGGCAAGCCAAGCCAGACGCCGACGCATAGAGGCCCCAGAGCCTTCGATCTCGATGACGGGTGTGTCATTCGATGTAAGTCACCGCACCCGTTTGCAAGTCATAGATTGCCGCGACTATCTTCAGCTTCCCCGCCTTGATGAGGCTGGCCAGCACCTTGCTCGAGGCGGCCAGGCGCCTCGCGGTCCTCCGCGCGCTCTCCTTGGCGGTGTTGTCGACGAAATCACCCGCTTCGCTCCGCATTGCTATCGCCGCGGGCAGGATCGGTTCGATCATCGGGCCGATCGCGCCAGGATAGGTCGCGTTCTTGGTGACCACGTCGCACGCCGCCTTGACGGCGCCGCAGTTTGTGTGCGCAAGAACGACGATCAAGGGTGAGCCGAGCACCGCTGCCCCGTATTCAACCGTACCGAGCGTCGCAGTGTCGACGAGGTTGCCGGCATTGCGGGCGACGAACAGTTCTCCAACGCCGTGACCGCCGAAGATCAGCTCCGGAGGAACGCGACTGTCGGCGCAACTGATGATGGTGGCCCAGGGCGCCTGGTGTGCGGCGACAGCGTTCCGCTGCGCGGCCAGATCGATCGAGCAGAGTTCCGGGTGACTGACGTAGCTTTCGTTGCCGGATTTTAGCGCAGCGAGCGCTTCATCGAGGCTCAATGGGGTCGCCGCGCCTTGGGCCGCGCGCGCCGACCACGTGGCCCCACCAAGGCCAAACGCAACGAGTCCCGCGCCGACTTTGAGGAACTCCCTCCGGCCGACCCCTGTACCATCACAGGTGCTGCACATTCTTAGCTCCCCCGCCCATTGCTCCCCGAAGAATATGCGCTTGCTCTAATATATAGGCAAGCGATTGGCGATAAGGTCACGATCGAAGAGAGCGGGCCGGGATGCTGGGACCACGAAACCCACCCCAACGCGGCGCCTGGGCGTGCCCCTGAATATCAGGGCGGCCTCCCCTTATCATCTGATCTTCAGCGAGAAATTGCCGTGGATCTGGATGCCTAGCCGCTCGCCTTTTCTCCACCGCACTTCCGCTCGATAGGTCGCGCCGTCCAACGGTACGCGCAGCCGGAAGTTATCTGGCACTTTTGCCCCCGCGGCGACACGCAACTCGGCGCCGTGCTCATGCTGATTTCTGACGGCGCAGCCTATTTCGCCGTCCTGCGTGATTATGAACGCGTCCTTCAAAACCACCTCACGCAGGTGCGTTCGACGCTCTACCGGAGGGTCAGAAGGTTTATCAGTCATGCAAGCCGCCTCCGACGAGCGAAATGCTCCCAGACTAAAGTCTGCGGCTCAGGACGCAAAGGTCCGACTTTTTCGCTTAAATCCTGTGCCTGTCCTTTGTACGCTCGTCATATTATTAAATCATGAAATATATACTCTATAGTTATCGCCAAGGTTGTCACTGACAGTGCGGCAGAGACAGCCGAAAATGCATGGCATGGGGAACCAGGTATGTTCGTTGACTTCTATGAGATGCCGGGAAATCAGTCCGAATGCAAATTCGGAAACGATAGAGCGCATTTTTCGTCACTTTGCCATGCGCTACCACCCCGACAACCAGGTCACCGGCAACGAGTCACGCTTCAGCGATATCCTGGAGGCTCACAACACGCTCAAGGATCCGGTCAAGCGTGCGCAATACGATATTCAGTACAAGGCCCATTTGAACCTCCGGGCCGAGCTGACCGATCAGGCGAGCAACAGCAACAACCTCGATCGCGATTCGGTCTTTCAAGCCAAAGTGCTCTCACTGCTTTATGTAAAACGCCGACAGGACGTCAACAATCCTGGCATTGGCGACGATGAGCTCGAACGAATGTCAGGCTGTCCGCGTGAGCACCTCGAGTTTCACCTCTGGTATCTAAAAGCGAAGGGCTGGATAGCCAGAACAGAAAACGGGACGTTCGCCATCACCGTCGAAGGCATCGATCGCGTTAATTCCGAACATCATCATGACGCAGCAACCACCCGCCTGTTGGATCATGCGGGCTGAATTGGAATCCCTCGGCCTCTGATCAAGCCGCCATCGGGTTCAGCTTCAGATGCTGGATCAGGATGATGGTCTTGGCATCGATGATGCGGCCATCGGCGATGCCGGCCAGCGCTTCGTCGAGCGGCATTTCCAGGACCTCGATGTCCTCGCCTTCGTCGGGTGCGCCGCCACCGGCCGAGATGCGGTCGGCGGGCGAATAGCGCGCGATGAAGAACCAGAGCCGCTCGGTCACGCTGCCGGGACTCATGTAAGGCGAAAACAGCCGCTCGATCTTGTTCAACCGGTAACCCAGTTCTTCCTCAGCTTCCTTGCGGATGGCGGTCTCCGGATCTTTTTCGTCCAGCAGCCCGGCACAGGCCTCGATCAGCGGTTCGCGGTGGCCGGTGACATAGGCGGGATAGCGGAACTGACGCACCAGAAGCACGGTCGAACGCCGGGGGTCATAGGGCAGGATCACCGCGCCGTCGCCGCGATCATAAGTCTGGCGAATCTGCGTCTCCCATTGGCCGTCACGCCGGCGGTAGTCGAGCACGGTCTTCTTCAGGACTGCCCAGTCGTTGGAAAGAATCTCTTCCGAGCGGATACGAATGCGGTCTTCCATCTGACACCTCGATGCTTTCTGGCGGAGGCAGGCGTAGCCGCGAACCGGTACAGGCGCAATCGGGCCAGCGATTGGTCCAGCACCCTTCACTGTCTCGTGTGTGGTATGGAAGGGTGCCATTGCCTAAATAGCGCATTCCCCTCCCGGAGTTTGTTCATGACGACATCGCTTTTCCAGCCGATCACACTCGATGGGCTCACCTTGCCCAACCGCATCGCCGTGGCGCCGATGTGCCAGTATTCCGCCGAGGACGGCTCGGCCAGCGATTGGCATCTTTACCACTGGATGAATCTGGCCATGTCCGGCGCCGGCATGGTCACGGTGGAGATGACCGATGTCGAGCGGCGCGGACGCATCAGCCATGGCTGCCTCGGCCTCTATTCCGAAGACAATGAGGCCGCCGCGCGCCGCGCGCTGGACGCGGCCCGGCGCGTGGCCGCACCCGGCACGAAGTTCGGCACGCAGCTGGCGCACGCCGGCCGCAAGGCCTCGAACCGCAAGCCCTGGGAAGGTGGCGGCCCATTGCAGCCAAATGAGGATCCCTGGCAGACCGTCTCGGCCTCGGCCATCGCCTACGACACCGGCTGGAACGTGCCGCACGCCCTGGAGGACGAGGAAATCCTGCAGCTCATCGGGCGGTTCGCGGAAGCCGCCAGGCGGGCCGAACGCGCCGGCTTCGACTTCATCGAACTGCACGCGGCGCACGGCTACCTGATCTTCCAGTTCCTGTCGCCGCTGTCCAACCAGCGCACGGATCGCTGGGGCGGCTCGCTGGAAAACCGGATGCGTCTTGTCGTCGAGATCGCCAGGGCGGTGAAGAAAGCAGCGCCAAAGCTGATGCTCGGCGCACGGCTGTCGGTGAAGGACTGGGTCGATGGCGGCTTTGACGTCGAGGACGCGATCGAGGTGGCGAAAGTGCTGAAGGCCGAAGGCATCGCCTATCTCTGCTGCTCGAGCGGCGGCAATTCGCCGTTGCAGAAATTGCCCACCGGGCCGGGCTATCAGGTGCATCTGGCTGAAGCCGTGCGCAAGGGCGCCGGCATTCCGACCCGTGCGGTAGGCCTGATCGACGACCCGAGACAGGCCGAGGCTGTTATAGCCGAAGGCCGCGCCGACATGGTGGCGCTGGCACGCGCCTTCCTCGCCGATCCGCGCTGGGGATGGCGTGCGGCCGCCACCTTCAGTGAAAAAATTCATCCGGCACCGCAGCTCGCCCGCTCGGTGACGACGATGCAACACTGGATGAAGGCCGCCGGCTGATCGCTCATCTCCCGATCCCGGCGCACTCCTGCTTGTGATCCCGGACCGTTCGCCGACGACCCGCTTCAATTCTGGCCGCAACCTGTTACGCTGGTCAGGCTGCGGCGGGCGCGGCCGGCTTGGGAGATAATCATGTCGTTCAGGGCACTCTTGTCGGCTGCAGCACTTATGGCTGTGGTCGGGTTTTGGCTCGGTGCTTCGACGCCGACCGTCGCGCAATATTGCGAGGGTACGGTGCACGGCCTCTCCGGCCGCTACAATCTGGCGACCGGCAGCGGCTTTCTGGCCGTGCGCACACGGCCGAACTCGTCATCGCAGATGATCGGGCAATTGTTCAACGGCGACCATACCGAGATCTTCGACCGGCGCGGCAACTGGTACCAGGTCGAAATCGGCGGCGGCACCGGCTGGGCGAATGCACGTTGGCTGCGCAACAACTGCGGTTACTGAGACGCCAATCATCCAGTGCGCGTTACGGAGGCGACGCGACTTTTGGGCGCAGACCAAAGGCCATTTTTGCAACCAAATTGGCTGCTTTGCGTTGCGGCCATGATGGACAACAAACCTTTTGAAACGCCTGTCGTGGTCGAGCTTGGCCACGTCGGCAAATATCGCCATATCCGCTCGACCCAGGAGGCGGCGGAGTGCCTGATGACTGTGTGGCCGCTCAATCGCGGCCCCCGTCATCGTGATGCTCTCGACACTTGCCTCAAAGTGCTGGAAGGTTATCGTTCGACAGCGGAAGCGCGCCGGGCACTGATCGAGGCCGCCAGGGAATCGGAAGTCCTGGTGCCCGACGATAAGCTGCCCGACGACCGGTTGCATTGAGCAGGCGGACCTTTAACTGGAGGTTTTGATGGCGAAGCTTACTTACAAGATCGTCGAGCACGACGGTGGCTGGGCCTACAAGGTCGGCTCAACCTTCTCGGAGACATTTCCCACCCATCAGGATGCGTTGCGCGCCGCCGAGATCGCTTCGGCCGAGCAACAAGTGGCGGGTTCCACCGACGGTATCCAGTATGAGGACGCCGAGGGCAAATGGCACGAGGAACTGGCCGACGGCCGCGACCGGCCTCAGACTGAAATCTCGGATTGATCCAGCAGAACTATGGCCGCGGATAGTATGAAAACCATCCGCGGCCAGCCGGCGCGCTGTGGCCGAATTACTTGCCGCAGTACCGATCGTTGACGTTCTGCCCGGAATTGGCGTCGGGACCAGGCGTGTTGTGAGCACATGGGCCGATACCTCCAGTATGGCCTTGGGTGCTCAGCCCCGAGCCGTAGGCGTTGATGCTTCCTGTGGTGCTTGGATCGACAGTTGTCTCGTCATTGTTGCCGAACAGCCACCAGCTGTGGTTGGTATATGTCGGTTCTGACGACTGAGCCATGGCCGATGTGGCGAGACCAATCGTCAGAGCGGATGCGGCTAGAAGTTTTACATACATATTAGTTACTCCGTATCTACTTTGGTCGTCTTGGGTGCGACAGGGTGAAAACCCAATAGTCAGCCGCATGGTTCCCTGAAATTTCGTGAAGTGGCGGTGATGCCGGGGCGACAAAAGCGCGCGCCGCGATGCGCTCGATGAAGGCGACGACTTGTTCAGGCGCGGCGAATTGCGGCATGTGGCCAAGGCCGTCGACCGCCTCGAAATCGAGCCCGCCGATCCTGTCGCGCATCGGTTCGCCGTGGATGGCCATGCCGATGACGCGGTCGGCGCTGCCGAACAGGATGCCGGCCGGCATATCAATCTCGCTGTAACGCTGCTCGACGCCGCCGAGATCCTGTTCGACCGCGACGACATCGGTCGAAGTCGCATGGAAATGCGCCGGCCGCAGCCCCAGCCCCCGCCGCCGGCGACCATGTAGTCGGGAACGTTCGCCATTTGGCGGGCATTGCCGCCGCCCGTCGGCCGCGCTATTCAGACGGCCCGTCTGCCGGAGCGTTCCATGCCTGAAATCGTCACTGCCGCCATGCTTGTCATCGGCGATGAGATTCTGTCCGGCCGCACCAAGGACAAGAACATCGGCCACCTTGCCGATATCATGACGGCGGTCGGCATCGACCTGAAGGAGGTGCGCATTGTTCCCGACGAGGAAGACGAGATCGTCGCGGCGGTGAATGCCGTGCGCACACGCTATACCTATGTGTTCACCACCGGCGGGATTGGCCCGACGCATGACGACATCACGGCCGATTCGATCGCCAAGGCATTCGGCGTGCCCTGTGAATACGATGCCAAGGCCTATGCCCTGCTGGAGGCGAGCTATGCCGCACGCGGCATCGAATACACGGAGGCTCGCAAGCGCATGGCGCGAATGCCGCGCGGCGCCGACCATATCGACAACCCGGTGTCCGTGGCCCCCGGATTCCGCATTGGCAACGTCCATGTCATGGCCGGCGTGCCGTCGATCTTCCAGGCCATGCTCGACAATGTCGTCCCGACGCTGAAGACCGGCACGAAAATGCTGTCGGCCACGGTGCACTGTCCGTTCGGCGAGGGTCTTGTCGGCGGGCCGTTGGGTGAGATCCAGAAAGCGCATCCGGATACGATCATCGGCTCCTACCCTAAATATGGCGATGGCAAATTCTGGACCGAACTGGTGGTTCGTGCCCGCAGCGCGGATGCGCTTGAAGCCGCGCGCGCCGATGTCGAGGCCATGGTGGCCGGCTTCGCCGGCAAGGCGAGCTGATCCGGCGCAAACCGGAACCAAGGTCGACGCCGCAACGTTTCCCTGCCGCGACCCGTCACTCGCAAGATCGAGGGATCATCATGCGCTTCAAGACCATCGTTGCCATTCTGCAGAATGAGCAGGACGCCGAGCGGGTGCTCGACTGCGCCATTCCGCTTGCCAGCCGCTTCGAAAGCCATCTGATCGGCATCCATGCCGAGGCGCTCCCGGTGCCCTACACTTCGGCGACGGGTTTTCCCGATACGGAGTTCCTGCAGGTTTCCGCCGACATGAACCGGGAGCGGGCCGAAAAACTCCAGGCTTTCTTCCTGAGGCGCATCGAGGATTCCGGCCTCTCCTTCGAATGGCGCAGCCTGGAGAGCTTCTCCGGCGACAGCGCGCTGACCGGCATTTCAAACGTGCGCGCCGCCGATCTCATCATCGCCGCCCAACGCGAGACCGACGGCGATCCTGGCGCCGACGTTGATACGCTGGTCTACGATGCCGGCCGGCCGGTGCTGGTGGTGCCGCATGCCGGCCCTCTCGTCACCACCTTCAAACGCGTTCTGCTCGCCTGGAACGGCAGCAAGGAGGCCGCCCGCGCCGCCTTCGATGCCCTGCCCTTCATCATCGAGGCCGAGAAAACCGACATACTGGTCATCGACCCACCCGATACGCTCGACGAAAGCCCGGAGGCCGCGGGCGCCGAAATCGCCTCCGCGCTGTCGCGCCACGGCGCCACCGTCAGCGTCTCGGTGCAGAAATCGGGCGGCACCTCGGTCGACGACATGATCCAGAACAGGATCGCCGAGACCGGCGCCGATCTGCTGGTGCTTGGCGCCTACAGCCACTCCTGGCTGCGCCAGCTTCTGTTCGGCGGGGTGACGCGCACGGTGCTGCGCACGGCACAGGTAGCAGCCTTCCTGTCGCGGTAAGTCCACAGCGATCGCTACCAGCCACCCTTGCCAAGCCGTGGGGTTTCCAGTTAATTCCGCGCGCATTCCCCTGTTTTCTTGCACGCGGCTGTCGCGTGCCGCGGAGTGCGCGAGACATGTCCCTTCCCGAAAAAGCTTTCCCGGTCTCCTGGGACCAGTTCCATCGCGACGCCCGCGCACTTGCCTGGCGGCTTGCCGGCGCAAGCAAGGGTCAATGGAAGGCTATCGTCTGCATCACGCGCGGTGGCCTGGTCCCGGCGGCTATCATCTCGCGCGAACTCGGCATCCGCGTCATCGAGACGGTCTGTGTCGCCTCCTATCACGACTACACCAGCCAGGGACAATTGCAGGTGCTGAAGGAGATCACGCCTGCCTTGCTGGCCGACGATGGCGCCGGCGTGCTGATCATCGACGACCTGACCGACACCGGCAAGACCGCCGGCATCGTGCGCGCAATGATGCCCAAGGCCCATTTCGCGACCGTCTACGCCAAGCCCAAGGGCCGGCCGCTGGTCGATACTTTCGTCACCGAGGTCAGCCAGGACACCTGGATCTATTTTCCCTGGGACATGGGCTTCACCTATCAGAAGCCGATCGCCGACGATCACGCCGGCTGATTCGAGGCAAGCCGCTTTTTGCCAATCAAGCCAGCGCCGATGACGATATTTGCTTGCGCGGAGCGACCCGCCGACAAACTATCCTGTGAAATCGACGCCTTGTTGACGGGAATTAGCTGGCGTGACCGAAGTTTTTACTTTTATTGGCCACAATTAGCCGTAAGATTCATAAGACGGCAAACGATTCTGGAGGCTGGGGCTAGCTTCTCCGATGTTGACACGGCCAACGACGCACAACCACCTTGCTGAAAGAGTCCGACGGCTCTTCGGCTCGGCGCCGTGCCGTCTGCAGGTTGCTGCCCTGCCCTGGCGCGATACTGGGGATGGCGTCGAGGTCATGCTGATCACCAGCCGCGACACTGGCCGGTGGGTGTTGCCGAAAGGCTGGCCGGAAGCCAGGGAGCCGCTCTGCGAAGCGGCCGCGCGCGAGGCCGCCGAGGAAGCCGGTTTGCGCGGCAACATCTCCCATCTCGAAGCCGGCCGTTATTTCTATGCCAAGGTGCTGGCTTCGGGCGAAGAAGTGCCTTGCGAGGTGCTGGTGTTTCCGTTGCACGTCGACAAGATCGCAGACCGCTGGAAGGAAAAGCACTCCCGCACCCGCAAATGGGTCAGTTCCAGCGAAGCCGTGCGCATGGTCAATGAGCCCGACCTCTGTCAGATCATCGCCTATTTCTGTGCCGACCCGCGCAGGTTCTCCTGATAGACGGCTTTTGCGTGTATCACGGCGGATTCACGACCTTGTGCTGTGCCGCAATGGTTTGCTAATTTTTCTTCGCTAAGAATCGGTCACTCCTGGTTTGATCGATGACGAATCCCGCAGACCCACTTCAGCAAGATCCCGGCGAGCCAAAGCGCGAGCATCGGCCGCGCGTGCTCAAAGGTGGAACGATCATCACCGGAATCCAGAATTCAGAAGTCGGTTGCACAGTCCGCAACCAGCATGCGGACGGCGCCGAACTGAAAATGCCGCTCGAAGCTCGGGTTCCCGACCATTTCCTTCTTTATGTGCCGCTCGACGGCGTCGCCTATCGCTGCGAGGTTCGCTGGCGCCGCAATGACCGGATCGGCGTACAGTTCACCGGTACCGAGCCCAAGCCGAAGCTGCACTACGGCTGACGCCCTGCGCACCGGCTTGCCGGCTTTTGCTGCCTGCGGGACAGTCTTTACGCAGCCCGCGTATCGCGGACTGGGTGATCGCGTGTGCCTGCCGCCGGAAAATGGCCGCCGCAAGCGGTCAATTCTATCCCCGTTATCCACATGTGTGACACACAAGATGTTGGGGTCACAAAAGCTACGCAAACGAATCCTTGACGGCTCCAAACGAGTCGCCTTTTATAGGCCATGCGCTCCTGTTGAGAGCGCGACCGGAAAGTTCTGAGCCCGGTCTTTTTCCCGGATTATGTGCGTTTTGCCCGCATTTCCGCCCGTTTATGAGGCCGGCGGAAGCGTTGGGATCGTGGGTGGTGGGGCGACGAAAGGGAGAATTGTCGGACTGGAATAAATTGTCTGTTAATACTATATTTAGTGTTTGCAGCTAGGTTCGACGCTAGATAGTGTGAACTTCCCTCGGGTGAGGGAATCGAAAAATTCAGTTTTGAGGGACCCGCGGGGTCGGTTGGCAGCCTCGGCAAACGCCCGGCAAGGCGTTTTGTCGTGTGCGTGGCCGCGCCCGCGAAGAGGAGATGCCGGCATTGTTCGCGATGCCGGCAAACGGCGGACTGCGCGTTTCGTCTTTTGGGGGCAGAAATCCCCCGATGAAAGCGCTATATGTAGACAAAAGGGACCGGACCAATGCGCATCGAGCGTCGTTTCACCAAGCCAGGACATGCAGGCCAAGAAGGGGCCGCTTATGCGGAGATCGAATTCCGCAAGGCGCTTTCCGAGATCAAGAATCCGGATGGCTCGGTGGTGTTCCGCTTGGACAACATCGACGTGCCGGCGCAGTTTTCCCAGGTGGCCGCCGACATCCTGGCCCAAAAATATTTTCGCAAGGCCGGCGTTCCTGCGCGCCTGAAGAAGGTCGAGGAGAACGACGTCCCCTCCTTCCTGTGGCGCTCCGTCGCCGATGAGGCGGAGCTCGCCAAGCTGCCCGAGGCCGAGCGCTATGGTTCCGAGATCGACGCCCGTCAGGTCTTCGACCGGCTGGCCGGCACCTGGACCTATTGGGGCTGGAAGGGCGGCTACTTCAAGGCGTCGGAGGAAGACGCGCGCGCCTTCCGCGACGAGCTTGCCTATATGCTGGCGACGCAGCGCGTCGCGCCGAACTCGCCGCAATGGTTCAACACCGGCCTGCACTGGGCCTACGGCATCGACGGCCCGAGCCAGGGCCATTTCTATGTCGACCCCTTCACCGGCAAGCTGACGAAGTCGAAATCCTCGTATGAGCATCCGCAGCCGCATGCCTGCTTCATCCAGGGCGTGCAGGACGACCTCGTCAACGAGGGCGGCATCATGGATCTGTGGGTGCGCGAGGCGCGCTTGTTCAAATATGGCTCCGGCACCGGCTCGAACTTCTCGCTGCTGCGCGGCGAAGGCGAAAAGCTGTCCGGCGGCGGCCGCTCGTCCGGCCTGATGAGCTTCCTCAAGATCGGCGACCGCGCCGCGGGCGCCATCAAGTCGGGCGGCACGACGCGCCGCGCGGCGAAAATGGTCATCGTCGACGCCGACCACCCCGACATCGAGGAATTCATCGACTGGAAGGTCAATGAAGAGCAGAAGGTCGCCTCGCTGGTGACCGGCTCCAAGATCGTCAAGAAGCACCTCGAAGCGATCATGAAGGCCTGCGTCAATTGCGAAGGCCATGACGACGACTGCTTCGATCCGGCCGTCAACACGGCGCTGAAGCGCGAAATCAAGGCGGCCAAGAAATCGGCAGTGCCGGAAAATTACATCTACCGCGTCATTCAGTTCGCCAAGCAGGGCTACAAGTCGATGTCGTTCAAGACCTACGACACCGACTGGGATTCTGACGCCTACCTGACGGTCTCGGGCCAGAACTCCAACAATTCGGTGTCGCTGAAGGACAACTTCCTGCGCGCCGTCGAGACCGACGCCGACTGGCACCTGACCGCCCGCAAGGACGGCAAGGTCTTGAAGACGCTGAAGGCGCGGGACCTCTGGGAAAAGATCGGCTACGCCGCCTGGGCTTCGGCTGATCCCGGTCTGCATTTCAACACGACGATGAACGACTGGCACACCTGCGCTTCGGCCGGTGCGATCCGGGCCTCCAACCCATGCTCGGAATACATGTTCCTCGACGACACGGCCTGCAACCTCGCCTCGATCAACCTGCTCCCCTATCGCAATGCCGACGGCACGATCGATATCGCAGCCTACGAGCACACGGTGCGGCTGTGGACCATGGTGCTGGAAATCTCGGTGATGATGGCGCAGTTCCCGTCGAAGGAGATCGCCAAGCTCTCCTACGACTACCGCACGCTGGGCCTCGGCTATGCCAACATCGGCGGCCTGCTGATGACTTCGGGCATTCCCTACGATTCGGACGAGGGCCGCGCCATCTGCGCCGCGCTGACCGCTATCATGACCGGCGTCGCCTACTCCACCTCGGCGGAAATGGCTTCCGAGCTCGGCGCCTTCCCCGACTATGACCGTAACGCCCAGAATATGCTGCGCGTCATGCGCAATCATCGCCGCGCCGCCTATGGCGACAAGGACGGTTACGAAAAGCTCGCCGTCAATCCGGTGCCTCTCGTGGCGTCGGATCTGAAGCAGCAGGATTTGGCGACCCATGCCAAGGCCGCATGGGACCGTGCCATCGAGCTTGGCGAGGAGCATGGCTACCGCAACGCGCAGGCTACCGTGATCGCGCCCACCGGCACGATCGGCCTGGTCATGGATTGCGACACCACCGGCATCGAGCCCGACTTCGCCCTGGTGAAGTTCAAGAAGCTCGCCGGCGGCGGCTATTTCAAGATCATCAACCGCGCCGTGCCGGAGGCGCTGCGCACGTTGGGCTATTCCGAGAGCCAGATCGCCGAGATCGAGGCCTATGCGGTCGGCCACGGCAATCTCAACCAGGCGCCGGCCGTCAACCCCGGCTCGCTCAAGGCCAAGGGCTTCACCGACGACAAGATCGCGGCGCTCAACGCCGCGCTGAAGTCGGCCTTCGACATCAAGTTCGTCTTCAACCAGTGGACGCTCGGCGCCGACTGGGTGAAGGAAACTTTCGGCTTCACCGACGAGCAGCTCAACGACTTCTCGTTCGAAATGCTGCCGGCGCTGGGTTTCTCCCGGAAGGACATCGAGGCCGCCAACATCCATGTCTGCGGTGCGATGACGCTGGAAGGCGCGCCCTTCCTCAAGGCCGAACACCTCCCCGTGTTCGACTGCGCCAGCCCGTGCGGCAAGATCGGCAAGCGCTCGCTTTCGATCAACAGCCACATCCAGATGATGGCGGCGGCACAGCCCTTCATTTCCGGCGCCATCTCCAAGACCATCAACATGCCGAACGACGCGACGGTGGAGGATGCCAAGAACGCCTACATGCTGTCGTGGAAGCTGGCGCTGAAGGCGAACGCGCTCTACCGCGACGGCTCGAAGCTGTCGCAGCCGCTGAGTGCCTCGCTGCTCGCCGATGGCGAAGAGGATGAGGACGATGCGATCGAGCAGCTGATCCAGGCACCGGCTGCGGCGCGCGCGGCGCAGATCACCGAGCGCATCGTCGAACGCATCATCGAACGCGTGTCGCGCGAGCAGGAGAAGCTGCCCGGCCGCCGCAAGGGTTACACGCAGAAGGCCAAGATCGGTGGCAACACCATCTTCCTGCGCACCGGCGAATATGACGATGGCCGTCTCGGCGAGATCTTCATTGACATGAACAAGGAGGGTGCCACGCTGCGTGGCCTTCTCAACAACTTCGCCATCGCGATCTCGCTCGGCCTGCAATATGGCGTGCCGCTCGACGAATATGTGCACGCCTTCACCTTCACCAAATTCGAGCCGGCCGGCATGGTCATCGGCAACGATGCCATCAAGAGCGCGACGTCGATCCTCGACTACGTGTTCAGGGAGCTCGCCATCTCCTATCTCGGCCGCAACGATCTCGCCCATGTCGACCAGTCGGACTTCTCCAACACCGCACTTGGCCGCGGCATCAGCGAAGGCAAGACCGACGCCGTCTCCAAGGGCCTGACCCGCGGCTCGCCGGTAAAGCTGGTGTCGAGGGCAAGCGGCAACGAGCCGAAGGGTTTTGCCGGCTCCTCCGGCATCCCTGCCCGTTCGGCGCCGACAGCCTTCTCCGGCTCCAACGTGCTGGCGTTGAAGCCCGCGAGCGACGAGGCGATCGCCTACAAGCGCGACTATGAGGAGCGGGCCAAGGAATTGGCGGAAGACATCGCCTTCGAGGAGGCGGCCTCCGATGCCTCGACCGATACCACTGCGGCGCTGTTCACCGATACGGCGGCCCATGAAGCGGCCGAAGCGAAGAAACTCGCCGCCGACCGCCGCGCCAAGTCGCTGCTCCAGGGCTACACCGGCAATTCCTGCTCCGAGTGCCAGAACTTTACCATGGTGCGGAATGGAACTTGCGAGAAGTGCGACACGTGCGGCGCCACGAGCGGGTGCAGCTAATCTTGAATTTTGACACATAATTTTTGAGCCGGGCATATTCATGCCCGGCTTTTTTATTTTACCAATTTGCAATAGATTGAGCCTCAAAAAGAGGGGAGGCATAGTTATGCGTGTACTTGGAATTGAATTTAACGCTAAGTTTTTAAATTACGTCCTTCTGGACGTAGGCGAAGAAAATACAAAGATCGTAACGGCCAACAGGTTGACGCTCGCTGATACTCGCTCGAAGGATGCCCTAAGGGCCTTCCAAGATGCAGTGCAGTCCATGTACAATGTTACAAAGCCAGACCAAATTTCTATTAAAACAAAACCAGAGAAAGGCACCATGAGCGCCGGGGCAGCATCCCTCAAGATGGAGGGAATAGCGTTAGCAAACTCACCATGCGATGTAGAGTTTGTATCTGCGCACAAAATTGCAAAGTGTGCGATCGCCGATGGACTCGTGAAAAAATACTTAGAGCCCGCTTACAAGGCAGCTGCTTCACATAGCAAGAAATAACCCCATGTACCCGGACGAAATCGCCGCAACCTTGGAGCAACTTCAGGCTCACTACCGAGATATAGAAGCTCACCCCGAAGGGGCGAATGGATACGTGTTTTTTGGAATCAATCGAGTCACTGACGTACCCGTGGCAATAAAGTTCTACTTCGGCGCACCTGGGGAACGAAGGCATGATGAGCCAAACCTCTTGGCTCAGATACAATCTCCAAACGTAATTCCAATACACAATGCGCAAAACATATCCGACGATTGGGCCTTTTTTGTTATGCCACGCCGCGCGGGGGGCACGCTTGACACGGTGATTCAGTCTCGCCCATCAGTGCATCGTGCAATTGATATTGCTTCCGGGATTTGCAACGGCGCTAGCGCCATTCATGCATTAAATATGATCCATAGAGACCTGAAGCCGGGGAACATTGTCATCGACAATTCGGTCCCTCAGATCGCTGATTTTGGTAGCGTTAGAAGACTTTTAGACAATGAAGAGGACGTCCCAGCTTCGGGCCATTCCGTTCTTTTCCGACCGCCCGAGTCATTTGCCTCACATCGCTACAGCATCAAGGGCGACGCATATCAAATTGGTTGCGTATTATTCCAGCTTTGCGGCGGCAGACTGTCATATGAAGGCACAGATTACTTTTCCCCCGGCGATTGGCGCAAATACGCGGTTATCGCGGATGACATTGAGCGCTCAATATTTACCGATACCGTCATTCGCCGTCGTGCGGAACGCGAAAGAGTTGCTTGATTTCAGTACCTTGCCGCCTTGGATAAATGCGACTGCGAAACGTTGCATTCGAGATTTAACGAGAGCCGACCCAGTTCGGCGTGCTGGCAATTGTGCTGATGTCGCCGCTACATTGAGCAGAATGCGTGCAGCAGTATCGGATTGGTCTTGGGATGGCCAACTAGTGAGACTAGTCCGTGCTGACAGAACTATCGAGCTAAGGCCCCTGCAAAATAGCCAGTACGAGCCGTTGCAAAGTCGAGGTGGGGCTTTCCGACGAATTCCTAATCTTGCTAACGCAACACTGCAGGCCTTAGTCCCCGCTGTAGAGTAACTCGTGTGTAAGCGTACCCTACTGCTCAGCAACGTTCGGCCATCCGCCAAGGGCGTGCGGCCAAGTTTCATTTAGACCGGGATTCTGTCGATCCCAACTGACCTCTACCCAGCGCACCCACCGGCAACGCCCGCAACGTCTGCTCATCAACCAACGGTTCGTCCTGGCCCACGCGGACGAATAGCACCTTCCGCCCCGCACCCGCCGGCACTTCGAAATACTGAATCCCGTCTGGCATTTCGCCCCAGTCGCCGCAGGGCGGTTCGGGGACCTCGTTAGGGTCGGCCTTCGCCTTCAGCTCTTTCGCATAGGCAGCGTCCGGGCTGAACGTGTAGCGCTTGACGCCGGCGGGCACGGTGCCCTCGGTGTAAGGCGTCAGCACACAGCGGGCGCTGACGGCCTTGTCGGTCTTTTCAAGGAACAGACGCTGCAAGGCGGCTTCGGCGGTTTTGCCAGACTGGATGTCGAACACCTCGACAAGCGGATCGGCTGCGCCGCCATCGCTGTACTTGATGGCGAGCGCATTGCCGACGAATTCGAAATGAATCTGGCGGAAGCCAAAATCACAGCGCTGCACCCAGGCGGCGAGCCCGATATTTTTGTCCGTCAGCCTTTCCCAAACGCATTTGTCGATGGGCGGGCGCGACGGCGCCGATTCGCCCGCCACAGCGGGAATCGATCCGGACGCAAGCAGGGCGAAGGTCAAGCTGATCAGTCTCATCGCGCTATTCATCGCTGCATCCCGTCAAGGCAAAGGCATCCCAGGCCGAGCCGTCGGGGTTGGCGTTGGCGAAGTCGGGCCACTCGCTGAACGTCGCACCGAACTCCGGCAGCAACAGCCCTTTCGGCGCTGGCGTCGCTTCGCGCGAATTCAGCTGCTCGGCGCCGCCGCCGGTCAGGGCGTAGACCTGCCCGTCCCATATCCTGCACAGCCCGCTGCCGTCCTGCAGCCCCGCTTCGCGATTATCGTCGGTGCAGGGGTGGCGGATGGTGCCGAGCGGAAATGAATTTTTGCCGTTGGTCCAGGTGATGTCGGCCGGCAGGCTTATGTCGGTATGGGGCACGATCAGCGAGAACACCTGCGCCGTCAGTGCCGCCGGTTCGTTGTCGAGCGGCCGGAATTGCATGACCGCGCCCGAACGTGGCTCCCGATAGGTGGCATGGCTCAGGAGGCATTCCTTGGCGCTCGCCGCTTGCATGAGCCCGAGCGAACCCAGGACAACAAAGGCCAGTTTGCGAATGATCATCGAAATCTCGGGGAAAGCGTTGTGAAGCAGGGCCGGCTGCGTGCCGGACTGCACAGTCTCGCATCATCCGTGCAAAACCGTAAACGAAATCCGGAACCGCTGTGTCCATCGCACCTCGATCGAAAACTTGCCCCACGCAAACCCGCAATCTGTATGATCGAACACAGCAGCCCAGGGGACAAAGATGCAGCGTTTGGCAATGATCATAGCGATCTCCGCAACTACGATTGTGCCGGCCGCAGCGGCCGCGCCCTATGTCGGGACGTGGTCCAGGGACAGGTTGAACTGCCATGCGACCGCAGACGTCCAGCGCCAGACTGTCTTCACCGTGGATCAGTCGGCCCTGTCGTTTCCCAACCTCGGCTGCGAGCACGCGAGCTTCCGCAGAACCGCCACCGGTTGGCTCGTTCGCGCCAGCCAGTGTTATGGCGAGGACCCATCGCTTGACGAACCCTTTTCGCGCATCATCCATATCCAAAGAGATGGCGCGACGGTGCGGTTGATCTGGCGGGGATTCGACAGCGGACCTCTCGTCCGCTGCTGAAGGCGGCGACACTCAGACCAGCCCGACCAGCAACGCCGCGCCGCCGAGAAAGCCTGCCGAACAGACCCACAGCAGCCAGAGCCCGCGCACCCGGCATTCGAGCACCGCCGAGGCGGGATTGGCGGGGTCATAGTGCACATCGACCTTGCCGCCCTCGATATACCGCCTCGCCTGACCGCCGACGAGGCCGGGCAGCGAGGCCGTCACGCTGGCGCCGAAAGCGACACGATCGGCGCTGTAGCGCTGTCCGGCGACACCATAGCTGTAGATGATGCGGGATTTGAAGACAGTGCGCCAAGGCCGGTATCCCACGCCTTCGAACCGGTCGCGGATCTTGATCGCCTGCAGGCCGGACGCATCGATACGGCCGGCGGTGGTCGGCCATTTTGTCGCCTGCTCGGCCATCGATTTCTGGGCAAAGCCCATGCGCAGCACAAAAAGACCTATAAACAGCAGGAATGCCGCGGCACCAAGGTTCCGCGGCTTGGGCAAATGCGGCCCGATTGCCTCCAGCACGCCACCGACGGAAAACACCAGCACCAGCGCACCGACCACCAGCCCCGCCGAAAGCTGGATCATGAACTTGAAGGCACCGTCCGGCATGGTGCGCTCGATCACGGCCTTGACCGGGCTGGACGGGTCATAGAACACGGTTACCGCCGCGCCGCGCGGAAACCGCGCAAGGGTTTCGGCGACTTCGAAATTTCCGAGGTTCTCCTGCACACTGTAGTGCGAACTTTGAAATGTCTTGCCGCCCACCTTGTACTCATAGGTGATAGCCGGGAAATTGCGGATCTCGGTCGAAGTGCTGCTTTCCGAGCCAGTGCCGGAGCTCGTCACCTCGCGCGCCTCGACGCGCGACGAGACGATCTTTCCAGGCGTCGGCAACCAGCGGCTGGCCGCCTTGACCTCTCGCCATTTCAGGAAGGTGACGATCGACAGCATGCCGGCGACCGTGCAGGCAAAGCCCACCAATAGAAATTTGAGCTCCAACTCGTCCCCCCGAAGACCAAGAGTGCAGCAGCCCGCATATAGACAGCACGGCAACGGAAATGTCTTGTCCATTCGCAAGGTTGGGAAATGAACGCCGGCAAGGCCATCCGCACGATGACGTGATAAAGGGCTACTTGACGATCGACCCGATCGGATAAAATCCAGGAAGACAACAGCCGGGACGATGCGCATGAGTGACAAAGCCGACGACGAACCCGATATCGTGAACCAGCTCGCCTATGTCAGGGCCGACCCAACCCAGCACGACACGCTGACGCTTCTCGCCATGATCGATGCCGCCATCGCCGAGATCATGAGCCTGAGGACGAAGCTGCGGCTGAGCGAGGAAAGGCACAGCGGGAGCAATCAGTTCCGATAGGCCGGGAGTGAGCGCCTGGGCGGCGGACGGTATCCCGTCCTAGTCCGAGTCAGCCATCATCTGCCGGCCGCCGCCGCCGGCCCAGGCGCGCCATTGCCGCTCATCGCCATGGAAGACGTTGAGATCGATGCGGCCGGTTACGCCATGCGACAGGCCGGAGCCGGAATACTGCCAGAACAGCCACTTGCGATCGGGATAGACCTTTGACGGGTGCCGGGCCACAGCGCGCAGCCAGAACGGGTAGTCCGGGAAGGCGCCCTGAAGGTTGTCTCGGTAGAAATCCGGCGCTGTGTAGATGATCGGCCGCTGGCCGTAGTGGCGTTCCAGCTTGTCCATGAACACCTGCATCTTCTCCAGCACCTTTTCGCGCGACGGGCGCCGCTGGCAGCTGGAGTCGCCGTTCCACTCTACGTCGATCACCGGCGGCAGCGCGCCCTCGACCTTGGGTACGTTGCGGATGAACCAGTCGGCCTGCTCGCCGGCGGTGCGGCACCAGTAGAAGAAATGATAGGCGCCGCGCTTGAGGCCGGCGGCGTCGGCGCCGCGCCAGTTCCTGGCGAACATCGGGTCGAGATGGTCGCCGCCGTCGGTCGCTTTGATGTAGGCGAAGTTGGCACCCTGGGCGCGCAGCTTCTCCCAGTTCACGTTGCCTTGCCAGCGCGACACGTCGACACCGTGCACGGCAAGGTGACGGGGCGACGAGCGGCCGAAATTGATCGGCTTGGCATCGCGGAAGCCGTAGCGCGTGACCGGTCCGGCCAGCATGGGCGGTGCCGCCCGCGACAACAGCTTCGGCGGCGACACCAGGGCAGCCTCCTCGATCGGCGGCTCGACGCTGTCGGGCAGTTCGGCTGCGGGAAATGCCACCGTCTCTTCCTCCGCCAGGCCAAAGGGCCGAGCGGTGTCGCCCTCGGGCGAAACCTCGACCCGATTGCGCGCCGCGTTTGCCTTGGCCCGCGGAACGGATGCGATCGGCGCGCTTGGCCGGACAACCGAACTGGTGGTTTCACTGGATGGCTTCTGCATGTCGAGCGCATCCATGCCCGATGTCGACGAACAGCCGGCAAGGAACAGCGATGCGATCACGAAACTGATGACGCCTGGTAACCGCATCTGGACCTGTACTCAAAACACAACAGACCGAAGGCGACGGCCGACGGACAACCAGACGAGTTATGAACGAGAAATTACCAATAAAGATTGAATCAAGTTTTTTACCATAGTTGTGGCCCCCTTTCAGACAGCCGCCGGCAGCGGTCCGGCCAAGCCTTGACAGCGCCATGATGTGGCTGTTGAGAACGGTATGCGGCGTTTTGCGCCGGCGTTCCCAAGATTCCTGACAAGGCGCCGGGCCACGCGGCTGGCTCGTCAACGACAAGCTCGACGAACTCTGGGGCCTGCTCGACAGCGGCAGCTGAGGAACACTTTCAAAAGGGAGCTTGCGTGCAGTCATTCATCGACCAGAGCGTTTGTTTCATCGAGAACCATCAGGCCTGGGCGGGCCTCGTGGTCGGATTGCTGGCCTTCGGCGAATCGCTGGTGCTGGTCGGCATCCTGTTGCCCGGCACCACGGTGCTGATCATCGTCGGCGGCCTGGTGGGCGCCGGTATCGTCCAGCCGCTGCCGGTTCTCCTCGCCGCGATGATCGGTGCGACGCTCGGCGACACCATCTCCTATTTTCTCGGCAAATGGCTCGGGCGCGGCGTCGTCCACAAATGGCCGCTCAACCGCTATCGCCGCGAGATCGCCAGGGCGCGCCTGTTCTTCCATCGCTACGGTTTCGCCGCGGTTTTCGTCGGCCGCTTCTTCGGTCCGGTGCGTGCCACCGTGCCGCTG
The DNA here is from genome assembly GCF_006442215.1 of Mesorhizobium sp. B2-3-11. Lineage (NCBI taxonomy): Bacteria > Pseudomonadati > Pseudomonadota > Alphaproteobacteria > Hyphomicrobiales > Phyllobacteriaceae > Mesorhizobium > Mesorhizobium sp. B2-3-11. The sequence goes on from NZ_VFVS01000010.1 coordinate 21,671, forward strand.
GTCGCGGGCATGATGGGGATGAACAGGCGCCGCTTCCAGATCGCCAACATCCTGTCGGCGATCGTCTGGGCGCCGGTCGTGCTGTCGCCTGGATGGCTGGTGGCGAAAGGGGCCGACAATCTGCCCGAACTCGACGCGACCAGCCTGTTCGGCCTGGCGGTGATCGCGGCCATGGTGGCGGCGATCATCGTCGCCGTAATTGTCATCAGGCTGCGAGGCAGGCGCGATAAACGGGCTTAGCGCGTATCGCGATCGAGGGCGCCAAGCATCAGCGCCTCCTGAAGACGCCGATCATCGGCCCCAGGTTCCAGTAGTCGTCGTTGCGGCCGATGGCCGGAGCGAGCAGGCTCGATATCGTGCCGTCGAGAAAGAGCGCGTTGTCGCAGCCGAGCGCGTCACGAAACAGGCGGGCGAAGGTATGGAACGTCACCGTGCCGTTCGAAATGGCAAAGACGGCAATCCCATCCTTTCGCACCCCGACGCCGTCGCGGCTTTTGCGCGACGTGCCGTCAGACCGGAATTTCGGGTGAAGCTGGCCGTCGATCACCAGCATTGGCCCTGATTGGGTCGCATAGTCGGTCGCTGGCCGCTGCCTGACAAAGTCCCTGGTCGCCCGGACCACGGCCTTGCCGCCGCCGATGTAGAAGATGCCATTCGGCTGCAGCGAAAAATTGCCGCTGCCCGATCCCGTCTTCACACCGGCCATTTCCTGGCCGCGTTCGACATAGAGGCCGACCGGCCTGAGGTCGGGATGATACATGCCGGCATTGATGGCAAACAGCATGGTACGTCCGGCCGTGCGCTGGGCGTCGTCGAGATTGTGCAACGATTGAAAAGGCTTGCCCGCCGGGTCTTTCCAGAACAGTTCGATCGAATACAGCTTTGGATCGACCTCGCAGACGAGAAAGCTCGCCGCCTCGAAGGCGACGTCACGGCACGGCGGCACCGAAGCGAACCACTGGCCGAATGCCACCGTCGTGGCGACCGCGTGCGGCAACGCGGCCTTGAGCAGGGCCAGCAACAAGGGTGCCGAATGCAGGAGTGTCAAAAAATCCATGCGCGTTCCGGATTGTCGGTTCCAACGAACTGTCGTGGATAGCACCGCTTGCCGGTACGATGAAGGATTTGCTTGAGGGGCGTGGACTACGGCCCGGACGGCCCGCGGCGGCTATTTGACGGCGCTGACCAGCTTCTCTTCGCCGGCAAGAATGGAGACCCAGTGCCCGGTGTCGTCGCTCGCCTGCCTTTTCAGATAACGATACGGCGTCTGGTTCCAGAGACGAACCTTGTCGACAAGGTTGTCGAGGATGAAGTCGCCCTTGTCGGTACGAACCGTCAGCACGGCATGGCCTTCGCCGTCCGGCTTGCGAACCACCGTCATCAGAAGATTGGCTATGGCAATGCCCAGGCTGTTGAGCTCACGCCGCTTTTCCAGCGCGTAATCCTCGCAATCGCCGAAGCCATTGTCCGGATAGGCCCACCATTCCTCCTTGCCGTAATTGTCCATGTCGCTCATCGGCTTGACGCGCGCGTTGACCGAAAGGTTTACGGCGCTGATCTCCCGCGACAGCCTGGCGGTCAAGCGTGCGGGCTCGCTGTCGGGCGAACGGATCGAGCACTCGGCGGAATGGATCTTGCAAAAATCATAGTGGCCGATCGGCTGGGAGGTCGAGCCGCCGATAACCATGGAGACGGGAGCCGCGTAGGCGGAACTCGCCGCCGAACAGAAAGCAATCAGGCCAATCGCAAGCCCCAGCCCCTTCGCCTTCCGGCGCCAACCCATCGAGGATGCCATCCGGCCCCGCCCATCTGTTTTGTTAACAGAACGTTAAGGGCGGATATTGCCGGGAGTCAATGAAGGCGTCCTATCACATCTTCGGGCATGGGTTGATGCTCTCCTGGCGGTTGCAGCCGTGCAACACCGGAAGCGTGCGGGTCCAGCCTAGACAAGCCACCCCATCGCCACGCCCACCAGCAGGACGACCCCGAGCACGCCGCGATAGATGACGAAAGGCCATGCGGAGAAGCGTTCCAGCACGCGCATCAGGCCCCAGATGGCGAAAAAGGCCGATATCGAAGCCACGAGCAGTCCCAGGCCGAGAACCGACCATCCATGGGCATCGAGATGCACCTTGTGCAGCTCCCATAATTCCTTGAGGCCGCCAAGCGCGATGGCCGGCAGCCCGAGCAGGAACGAGAAACGGGCCGCCTCCGCCCGCTTGAAGCCAAGCCCCAGTGCCGCCGTCAGGGTCGAGCCGGAACGGGAAACGCCGGGTATCAAGGCACCGATCTGCGCTACGCCGACCAGCAATGCATCGGCCCGCGACGCGTCGGCCATGGTGCGCCGATGGCGGGCAAAGATTTCCGCGAACCCCAGCAGGACCGCCATGGCGATGCAGGCCCAGCCAATCACAGTCAGGCTGCGCAACGGCGAATTGCAGGTGTTGAGAACGCCCGAGAGCGCCACGCCGGCGATGACGATGGGGATCGTCGCCAGCACGATCCACAGCGCCAGACGGAAATGCCGGTCGGCAAAATCGCGGCGCGCGAGGGCGGCAAATGACCCGAACAAAAGATCCCTTACGTCGCCCCAGAAATAGCTGACCACGGCGGCAAGGGCCGCCAGTTGCATGGCGGCGGAGAAAGCGGAGCCCGGATCCTGCCATCCAAGCACGGCCGGCACGATGCGCATATGGGCGGTCGAGGAAATCGGCAGCAGTTCTGTGATGCCTTGCACCAGGCCGAGGAATGCGACCTTGGCAAATCCAAGGCCGACAAAGCCCGTGTCGACGCCTTGCGTGCAGATATCAGCCATGTCGGGCTCCATGCGGGAGGGATCGGACTAGCGAAGGCATCGATGGCGATCGGTGCCCGGCAAGCCATATCGTCATGTAGCGTAGAATCAATTTACGGATTTGTAAGCTGGCGCCGCCGCGTCAGACGCGCACGGTTCAGACCGGCCCGAAGGGCCGGCGATGCTCCATGGGTGGAGGTTGGCAAGACGATTACGGGCAAAGCCAAAGTTTCTGGCAGGTCCTGGCAATTACATGCGCGGGCGGCACGACAGGCTCCTCCGCGGATGGCCGGCGAGCCCGTTCGAGCAGCATGCGCACCTGTTCCGGGCGCACACGGTCACGCTCCATCACAAGCAGGACCATCGGGTCGCTCAAAAGCTCGTCCAGGGTGCTGATGCTGTCGTTCATCCGTCGTCTCCTCGAATGCCGGGCCCGCGACGCTTAGATAGGGCGACAAAGATGGCCCGCCAATGACGCTTTGCCGGCTATCGCGTGTCTCTTTGGACTATTTTTGGTCATCCTGGGGCACGTCCTCCTGGCGAGGGGAAGGAGGAAGCCTAGGCCGGCGGAGCGCCTTCATATCGCGGCAGGCCATCGTCCAGCATCACCCAGGGCTGTTTCGAGGTGGTCCAGATATGCATCTGGGGCCTGAACAGCGACGGGTCGTCGAGCGATCCGGTCGTAAGGCCGATGATGCCGGCGGAATCGCGCCGCGAAAACATCGTCGTTCCGCAGTTCGGGCAAAAACCACGCTTGAGATCCGGCGAGGTGTTGACCGTGGCCAACGGACCCTCGACCGTCACATCATCGATGCGGAACAGAACGCGCGCATTGAAGGCCGCGCCGATCGCCTTCTGGCAGAGCCGGCAATGACAGATGCGCTCGTTGATGGGGTCAGCGTCGGTGCGGTAGCGCACCGCCCTGCACAGGCATCCGCCCTCATATTTTGCCATCGTCTGGATCCATTGGTGGAGTGAACAGGCGGCAAGGTAGCGGCGAGGCCGATTGGGTCAATTGAAAAGCTCTGATACAAGCTCATCGATTATCGTGATGTGGCAGGACCGTCATGACAGCGGACATCGAAACAATCGGCATTGCGGCTGTGTTCGGACTGCCCTCGCCCGCCCGCGATCGCTGCGACGCCAGGATCATGGCCGCCGCGGCTGGCATCGGTTTCATGGCGATTCGAGATTTTCCCGGCGATGACTGGCTGACGCCGGACAAGCGCACGCAAGTGCTGCGCATCTTTTCGCTTCCCGACGCCGAGAAGCAGAAACTGCTGCGCTGGAATTTCGATCACACGAAGAAGAATTTCTACCGCGGCTGGTTTCCGCTGCAGCCGCATGCCGTTTCCTACAAGGAAGGTATCGACATGGGGCCGGACCTTGCCGACGCGGCGCGACTGTCAGCCTCCGACGATCCCTTGTGCGAGCCGACACCACTGCCGGCCGAAAATGCGCTGCCAGGCTGGCGTACCGCCGCAGCCGACTACTATCGCGCGATGGAGACGGTCGGCATCATGCTGATGCGGTCGATCGCCCGCGGGCTTGGCCTGCCTGAACTGATCTTCGATGCCTATTTCGACGGTGGCATCTCGACGCTGCGCCTGATCCGCTATCCCCTGCGTGACGCCAATGCCGGCGTCGATACCGGCGGGCCGGAGTTTTCGGTGATCCACAAGGGCGAGACGCGCACCATCATCGGCCGCGAACATGCCGATTCAGGCTTCGTCACTTTGCTGGCGCAGGACGACGTCGAGGGCTTGCAAGCGAAGAACCTCGCCGGCGAATGGATCGACGTGCCTCCAGCCAACGGCACGCTGGCGGTCAATTTCGGCCAGTTGCTGGAACACTGGACCGGCGGCCGTGTGCGGGCGACACGGCACCGGGTCATTGCGCCGAAAACGGTGCGGTTCTCTATACCGTTCTTCTACGAGCCGCGTGTCGATGCGGAAATATCGCCTCTGCCGTTGGACGACGCCGAGCCGTTCGAGCCGTTTCTCTACGGTGACTATCTCTGGGAGTCGGCGACGAACTTCGTCGAGATGAGCGGCATCAAGCATCTGAGGCAGCCGCGCCGAGCCAAGGCTTCCTGAACAACTCGCCGGCCGTCCCGCTGGAGACGGCCGGCGGAGACGGTGGAGGGTCATTCGGCTTCGCCGACCACCTCGTCCCAGCTCTTCACCTTGGTCTCACCGTTGAGGAACGGCAGCGCGGCGGCCGTCAGTTCCGGGGCGAAGAAGACGTCGTAGTGGGTGCGGTTGGGCAGGATCGCCAGACGGTTCTGCGACAGGTTCTCGCGCATCCAGCCGGCATCCTTCAGACCGCCGCCGAGCATCTGGTAGAACTTGATCTCGTGCTCGGGCTTGTACATATCGCTGTCGCCGTAAGCGAGCATGACCGGCATCTTGAGCTTGGGAACATCGGCCGAGAAGTCGTAGTTCTGGCGCATGAAATTGCCGAGCGCGTCGAGCAGTTTCGGGAAGTCTTCCGGATGCGGCGCGACGGCGACGTAGGATTTGTACATCGGCGTGTCTTTCATGAACGCCGCCGCGGCGGCGCTCACCTGCGCCTGCTGCGGACGCATCTCGTCGTAAAAGCCGTCGGCCGCATAGCCTGTCGAGACAAGCACCAGCCGGCGCACAGCCTCGGGATGCTGGACCGCCATGCGGAAGGCAACGCCGCCGCCCAGCGAATAGCCCATGACGTCGACCTTGTCGTAACCGAGTGCCTTGGCGATACCGGCCATGTCGTCGCCGATCGCATCCAGGCTGAATGGCCGGTCGCCAAGCGCCGTGCGGCCGTGCCCCTGCAGGTCGACCCCGATGACGGTGCGATTTTCGGCAAGCTTGGGCAGGATCGGCGCGAACATATCGAAGGAGCCGAGGCCGCCATGCAGCAGAAGCAGCGGCTCACCCTTGCCATAGACGGCGTAATAGTAGTTGACGCCGTTGATCGGCAGCAGGCCGGATTTTTGCGGCTTCGGCAGTGTTCTCGTTTCGGTCGTCATGGCAGGCTTTGACTCCTCTGTGTTGGCTGGGCCCGACGCGGCCACCAAGGCTGCGAGCGACGCAAGAATGGCGATAAAAGTCGATCTGGACATGTCGGGTCTCCTCCGGTTCTGCCCAAGGACGAGCGAACGCGGCGCGGGCCGACACGATCTGTGGAAATTTGTCTGGCGAAGATCAGCCAGGCATTGTCGGTCGACTAAAACTGCGCGTCAGTGGCGCTTGGCTTGCACCAGATAGGCGTCGATCTCTGACTCGCCGAGCCACTTGGCGGCCTCCAGACGATGCAGTCCTTCGACAAGTATGTGCCGCTTCCCGTCATGGCGGACCTGGATCGGCGTCTTCATGCCGTTTTCCAGTATATCCTCGGCCAGATGCCGGACGGTTTCGGGGTGCAGCGTCTTCTTGCGCGCGGTGGGCACATAGATATCGTTGACCTTGACCTTTTGCACCCTGAGCATGCCTGTCCCCGTGGCGGAGCCGCCGCCGCCCTCTGAGATAGTCCGTTTGCTGAGCGCGGCCAAGGGTGCGGCTAACGAATGCTGGCATGATCGTTTCTATTTGACGCCTGGCCGGCGGATCGCCGAAATGGCGCCTCCGATGGGCCAGGGCTTCATGATCAACCTGCCGACCGAATTTCCCGATTTCGGGCTGACGCCCGAGCAACGCCGCCACGCGGTGCGCGGTCACTATTACGAATGGCCGGGCATGGATGGCGAGCGCGGCGAGATCTGGTGCTACAGTGATCGGTTTTCGTATCGTGCCGGCGAAACCGTGACGTTGCATGTCAGTTCCACGGCTCCGTCCTTCGGCATGACGATCGTTCGGGACGGGGGCGCCGAGACGAGGGCGTTCGAGAAATCGGGCATCGCATCGCGCTGGCAGGACAGTCCGGACCAATGCTCGGCAGAAGGCTGCGGCTGGGAAGCCTCCTTTGAATTCCGTGTGGAAAACGACTGGCCGTCCGGCGCCTACCGCGTGACGCTGACCGCCGACGGACGCGACGGCAAGCCGATCCGATCCCACCATCTGTTCATTGTCAGCCCGCCGCCAGGCAAGAAACCCGGCCGTGTTCTGCAGGTGGCGGCGACGGGGACCTGGCTTGCCTACAACACCTGGGGCGGCTCCAACCACTATCAGGGCATCACCGGGCCCGACCGTAACCAGTACTCGCCCATCGTGTCGACGCAGCGCCCCTGGTGCCGCGGCTTCGTCGTGCTGCCCCGGGATGCGCCGCGCGTGCCGTTGGAGGTCGCGGTGCCGCCGAAGACCGCGCCGCGCTATCCGCACATGGAATGGGCGCTCGCCACCGGCCATTCGAAGAAATACGCTTCGTCGGGCTGGGCCAGCTACGACAGCCATTTTTTTCGCTTTGCCGAAGGGGCTGGTTACGATGTCGACCTGACAAGCCAGCACGATCTGCATTTTTCGCCCGAGATTCTCGACGGATATGACTGCGCGGTCTTCGTCGGCCACGACGAATACTGGACCTGGGAAATGCGCGATGCCGTCGACTTCTATGTCGAGCGCGGCGGCCATGCGGCGCGCTTTGCCGGCAATTTCATGTGGCAGACCCGGCTGGAGGACGAAGGCCTCCGGCAGGTTTGCTACAAATACCGCGCCCGGGCCGAGGATCCCGCCTATCGCGGCGGCGACGTGACACGCGCCACCAATTCCTGGGAAGCGCCCGAAATCGGCCGGCCGGGTTCGGCGACCTTCGGGCTCAACGCCACACGTGGTGTCTATGCCGGCTGGGGTGGCTGCGCGCCACGTGGCGTACGCGGCTTTCCGGTCTATCGGCCCGAGCACTGGGCCTTCGCCGGCACCGGCATCTATTACGGCGACCTGCTCGGCGCCGACAGCCATGTCTATGGCTATGAGGTCGACGGGCTCGACTTCGAGATACGCGGCGGCCTGCCCTACCCGACCCCGACCAGCGGTGCGCCCGATGGCTTGCAGGTGCTGGCCGTCGGCATGGCAAGCCAGGTCGAGGAAAGCGCCGACATCCCGGTCGAGGACCAGTTCCTCACCGATGAGGATGGCCGCTTCACCGCCGAAACTTTGTTCGGCGCGGCGAGCGACGCCAATCTCGAAAAGGTCAAACGCGGCAATGGCATGATCGTCAACTTTCCGCGCGGCAAGGGCGAGGTGTTCCATGCCGGAAGCTGCGAATGGGTCGCCGGTCTGCTAAGACAAGATCCGATGGTCGAACGGGTTACCCAGAATGTCCTCGATCGCTATCTTGGAAAGTCCTGACATGTCGAAAGTCCAGCCTGCCGTTCAAGACATTGATGCCCGGCGCCAATCGCATTTGTTCTACCTCTCCAGCCTGCGCCGGCCGCTGATCGACCGTGCCGAAGGTATCTACATGTGGACGCAGGATGGCCGCCGTTTCATCGACGGATCGAGCGGCCCGATGGTCGCCAATATCGGCCATTCCAACCGCAATGTGCTCGATGCGATGAAGCGGCAGATGGACCGCGCCACCTTCGCCTACCGGCTGCATTTCGAAAACGAGCCGGCGGAAGAACTGGCGCGAGAACTTGCCGGCAAGCTGCCGGAAGGCATGGACCGCATCTTCTTCGTCTCCGGCGGCTCCGAAGCGACGGAATCCTGCATCAAGCTGGCGCGGCAATGGGCTGTCGCGACCGGCCAGGCGAGCCGCTGGAAGGTGATCACCCGCTTTCCTTCCTATCATGGCGGCACGCTGGGTTCGCTTTCGATCACCGGCGACGACGCGCTGGCCGAGACTTTCACACCGATGATGCGGGTGATGCCGACCGTGCCGGCACCGACCGCCTGGCGCGACCGCGACAATCTCTCGATGGAGCAGCGTGGCGTCCGCTACGCCGACATGCTGGAGGAAAAGATCCTCGTCGAAGGTCCTGAAAGCGTCGTCGCCTTCATCATGGAGCCGATCGGCGGCGCCGCGACCGCGGCCCTGGTGGCGCCGGACAGCTATTACGCCCGCATCCGCGAGATCTGCGACCACTACGGAATCCTGCTGATCCATGACGAGGTGATGAGCGGTGCCGGCCGCACCGGGAAATTCCTCGGCGGCGACCACTGGAACTGCAGGCCTGATATCATCGCGCTGTCGAAGGGGCTGGGTTCGGGCTATGCGCCACTCGGCGCGCTGGCCGCGCCGATGCGACTGGTCGAGCCGCTGCTCGCGTCAGGCGGTTTCCAGCATGGCCACACCTATGCCGGCAATCCGCTGGCCTGCGCCGCCGGGCTTGCGGTGCTGGGCGAAATGGACCGGCTCGACCTGATCGCCAACGCTGCCGCCATGGGTGACGTGCTGATGGACGGGCTGAAGGGGCTGGCGAAGCGCTTCCCGTTCATCGCTGGCGTGCGCGGCAAAGGCTTGCTCACTGGTGCCGAAATGGTCGCCGATCCCGATACGCTGAGGCCAATCTACCAAGGCAAGAAGGCGACGCAGCGGCTGCTCGACCTCGCCTATGAGCGCGGGCTGATCATCTATGGCCGCAGGGTCAAGGGCGGCGTCGACGGCGACAATTTCATGGTGGCGCCGCCGATGATCGTCACCAGCGAGCAGGTCGGCGAGATCATCTCCATCATCGGCGACTCGCTTGAAGTTCTGGCCTCCGAGCTAGACCTGCCGGTCGAAGGCCGGGGGTAGAGCAAATGGCACCGCGTAAAGTCATCATCACCTGCGCCGTCACCGGTTCGGTGCACACGCCGTCGATGTCGCCCTATTTGCCGGTGACGCCGGACCAGATTGCCGCGGACGCCATCGCGGCGGCCGAGGCCGGCGCCTCGATCCTGCATCTGCATGCCCGCGACCCAAAAGACGGGCGGCCGACCGCCGATCCCGATGTGTTCATGCAGTTCCTGCCGCGCATCAAGCAGGCGACCGATGCGGTGATCAACATCACCACCGGCGGCTCCTCGCTGATGACGCTCGACCAGCGGCTCGCGGCACCGCTGCGGGCTGAACCTGAAATGTGCTCGCTGAACATGGGCTCGATGAATTTCGCGCTGTTCCCGATGCTCGAAAAGCCAAGGGAATGGCAGCACGAATGGGAGCCGCAGCTGCTCGAAGCCACGCGCGACACCATCTTTAAGAACACCTTCGCCGACATGGAGGGTGTTCTCGAGCGGCTGGGCAAAGGCTGCGGCACCCGCTTCGAGTTCGAGTGCTACGATGTCGGCCACCTCTATTCGCTGGCGCATTTCCGCGACCGGGGGCTGGTGTCGGGGCCGCTGTTCATCCAGTTCGTGCTGGGGATCCTGGGCGGCATCGGCGCCGATCCGGACAACCTCATCCATATGAAGCGCATCGCCGACAAATTGTTCGGCGACAGCTACCAGTTCTCGGTGCTCGCCGCTGGGCGCAACCAGATGCCGCTGATCTCGATTGCCGCCGCGATGGGCGGCAATGTGCGCGTCGGGCTGGAAGACAGCCTCTATGATGGCCGCCAGTTGGCGAAATCCAACGCCGACCAGGTGCGCCGCATCCGTGGCATTCTTGACGGGCTTTCGCTGGAGGTTGCCACACCCGCGGAAGCGCGCGACATGCTGGCGCTCAAGGGCGGTGACCGGGTGGCGTTTTGACGAGGACAGCGCCTATGATGAGTGCGATCCTCCTCCGCCCCGGCACCATCGATGATGTCGAAACCATCCACGCGGCGATCCTGAAGCTTGGCAGCCATATCGGTGCGCCGGAGGAAATCATCGCGACGGCGGACGATCTCAGAATCTGGGGCTTCGGCGAAAGGCCCGCCTTCTCGACTCTGATCGCCGAAGTCGATGGCGAATTCGCCGGACTTTGCCTGCATTTCCCGATCTTCTCGACATGGATGGGCCGGCCCGGCGTCTATGTGCAGGACCTCTATGTCGAGGACCAGTTCCGTGGCCGCAAGATCGGCGAGCGCCTGCTGCGGCGCGTGGCGGCCGAGTGCCGCAAGCATGGCGGGGTCTATCTCAGGTTGTCCGTCGATACCGACAATGAGGGCGCCAAGGCCTTTTACGAGAGGCTGGGCATTGCCTGGTCGAGTTACGAGCAGACGCAAAAAATTATCGGCGAGGCCTTTTTCGCCTTCGCCGACCCGCCGGAAAATGGGGAGCAGGAATGAAAGCCTTCTACGCGCAGGAGCAGAAGCGGCACGACCCCAAGGCCTTTCTTTCCAGCGGCGCGGCGCAGCCGAACCCGGAAAAACCGGAACGCGTCGAAAGATTGTTAGCCGGCGCAAAGTCCGCCGGCTGCACGATCGAGCGGCCGCGCGATCACGGCCTCGGCCCGGTCTCGGCGGTGCACACACCCGAATATCTCGACTTCCTCGAACATATTTTCGAACGCTGGCAGCGCATCGCTGGCGCATCGGCCGAGGTCATCCCCAACATCCACCCGATCGCCCGCAACGGCTCCTATCCGGCCTCCGCCGTCGCCCAGGCCGGATATCACATGGCCGACACCGCTTGCCCGATCTCAGGCGAGACATGGCAAAGTGCACTGTGGAGCGCCTGGAGCGCGGTCGAGGCGGCGGAAACGGTGATGGCAGGCGCTTCCGGCGTCTATGCATTGTGCCGCCCGCCCGGCCACCACGCCTTTGCCGATGTCGCCGGCGGCTTCTGCTTCATCAACAACTCAGCCGTTGCGGCACAAATACTGCGCAAACAGGCGGCCCGCGTGGCGATCCTTGATGTCGACCTGCATCACGGCAACGGGACGCAAGGCATTTTTTATGCGCGACCTGATGTGCTGACGGTGTCGCTGCATGCCGATCCGGTGCGGTTCTACCCGTTCTTCTGGGGCCACGCCCACGAGCGCGGTGAAGGTCCGGGACTTGGCTACAATTTCAACCTGCCGCTGCCGCGGAAATCCGCGGATGCGGCGTTTTTGGAAGCGCTCGGCGTTGCGTTCCAGCGTATCCGCGCCTTCTCTCCCGATGCGCTGGTCGTGGCGCTCGGCCTCGACGCGTTCGAAGGCGATCCGTTCGGCGGGCTCTCGGTGACGACGCCGGGCTTTTCGCGCATCGGCGAGGCGATCGCCGGGCTTGGCCTGCCGACGGTCATCGTCCAGGAGGGCGGCTATCTCTGCGACGGGCTCGGCGACAATCTCACCGCCTTCCTCACCGGTTTTGGCGGCAAGGCGCGGTGACAATGCAAGCTCGCGTCAGGGGCGTTGCTGTCTGAGCATAGCAATCACCCGGTGAACGCTCTCAAGCGTCTCGTCGATTTCGGACGCCGTATTGTAGTGAGCGATGCCGATGCGCACGACGCCCTGCTCGGCAGGAATGCCGAGCTGGTGGACGATCTCCCAGGCATAGTTGTGGCCCGACCACAGGAAGATGTTTTCGGCGTTCATCTGCCTCACGATCGTTTCGGGCACTATGCCGTCCACGGTGAAGGAGACGGTCGGCACGCGATCGCCGAGCCGTTTCGGATCGGTGATGCCGTGGACGGTCAGCCCGGAAATATCGGACAGCCCATCGATCAGCCTTTGTGCCAGCGGGTTTTCATAGGCGATGGAGACTTCGAACGCCTTGGCAATCCTGCGCCTTCTCGACCCGTCCTCGCCGGCCGACGTGCCGAGTCCGGCAAAATAGTCGACCGCGGCGGTGAGCCCGGCCATCAGTTCGATCTGCGGCGTGCCGAGTTCGAAACGCTCTGGCAGTCCGTTTGAGGAACAGCGGCATTTATAGGCTTTCAGACCATCGATAACGTCGCGCCGGCCCCACAATATGCCCATATGCGGACCGAAAAATTTGTAGGCCGAGCAGATCAGAAAATCGCAGCCGAGCTCCTGCACGTCGATCAAGCCATGCGGCGCGAATTGCACGGCATCGACATAGACCAGCGCTCCGGCGTTTTTTGCAAGCTGGGTCAAGGACTTGACCCTGTTGATCGAGCCTGTGAGATTGCTGGCGTAGTTCAACGCTACCAACCGAGTCTTCCCGGACAACAGACTTGCCAGCATCGCCTCCTCGACCTGCCAGGTCTTTTCGTCGAACGGCAGCCAGTGCACGACGAGGCCAAGGTCCTCGGCCAGTTGCAGCCAGGGCGACACATTGCCCTCATGGTCCATGCGGGTGAGGATGATTTCGTCACCGGGCTTCATCGTGCGGCCGAGCGTTCGCGACATATGATAGGTCAGCGTCGTCATGTTGGCGCCGATGATGATTTCCTGCGGGCTCGCCGCACCGAGGAAATCGGCCATCGCCTGATGCGCCTCGTCAACGACCTGCTGCGCCGCGATCGTCGTTTCAAAATGGCCGCCGAGATTGGCGTTGGTCGTGAGCAGGCAGCGCGACACCGCGTCGGCCACAGCCTGCGGCACCTGCGTGCCGGCAGGATTGTCGAGATAGATGCGGCGACGACCCTTGTCGGTCAGCGAGAGAGCGGGGAATTTTCCACGCACGGCCTCGATCGGGAAATCCACCATTGTCTCCATGCCTTTGCTGTTACTCGACAATTCCGCGCCCGGGATCGGTCACGGACAGGGATTGCCGACCCTCTGGTGAACTGTGTCCACCGCCTTCTGCATTTCTTCGGTCCAGACGACATCCACCGAGGACAGCGCCATTTCCAGTTGGGAAATGGTTGTCGCGCCAATGATGTTGGAGGTCACGAAGGGCCGGCTCGAAACATAGGCATTGGCAAACAGTGCCGGCTCCAGGCCGAAAGAGCGCGCCAGTTCATTGTATTCGAGTTGCGCTTCGGCGGCATTGGGCGTCTCATAACGCTGACCGCGATTGAACAGTTGCGAGCGCGAGCCCTGCGGGCGGGCGCCGTGATCGTATTTGCCGGTCAGATAACCCTGTGCAAGCGGCGAATAGGCAAGCAGCGACACCCCTTCGCGCTCGCAAATCTCGGCGAGGTTCACCTCGAAGGTGCGGTTGACGAGGTTGTAGGCGTTCTGGATCGAGGCGACGCGCGGACCGATCTCTTTGCCGGCCTCTGCGAGGAAGCGCATCACGCCCCAGGAACTCTCGTTCGAAAGGCCGAAATGGCGGATTTTTCCTGCCTGCACCAGTTCCTCGAACACCGCGAGCGTCTCCGCGATCGGCGTTTCGCCGACTGGTGCGCCGACAGAATCGGCACGCCGCGCCACCGCCCCGATGCGCGTTGGGTTGGCACCCCAGGGGATGTCTCGTTCCGGCCAATGGATTTGATAAAGGTCGAGATAGTCCGTGCCGAGCTTGGCCAGCGACTTGTCGATGGCATCAAAGATATCGGCCCGCACCAATTGCGAGGGCCGGTCGCCGCGAAACCAGGCATTGGCCGTGCGACCGACAACCTTTGAGGCAAGGATCACCTTGCTGCGATTGCCCTTGGCCTTCATCCAGCTGCCAATGATCTTCTCGGTCCGCCCTTGCGTCTCCGCCTTGGGCGGGATCGGATAGAGTTCGGCGGTATCGATGAAATTGACGCCATGCGAGAAGGCCAGGTCCATCTGGGCATGGCCCTCGGCCTCGGTGTTTTGCTGGCCCCAGGTCATCGAACCGAGGCAAATCTGGGTAACAAGAAGATCGGTCCGACCGAGACGGCGTTTGTGCATGGAATTCTGCTCCGGAGGGAATGTATGCGCGGCTGCGCGGAGAGGAATTCGCATCTTATAGGAAAAGCGGAGGCGCTCTCCAAGCCTAGCCGGGCCGACTTTTGCGTGAGCAGAGGCGGTTAGCGGCGTGCGGCGGCCACGGCGCGGCGCTTGGCCTCGTCGATCAGCATATTGGCGATCTGCATGCGGATCATGGCGCGCTGGCGCAAATGCGGCGCAATGCGGTCGGGATGATTGGCGAAAGCAAAGCTGCGGCGCATGCGACCGAAATCGGCAGCGTTCTTGGGCTGATCCAACCCCAGTTCGACCGCAATCGATTCAGGATCGATTGGCGGCAATTTTTCTTCCGGCTTCGGCTCTTCGCCAGCCAGGGCGAGCCTGGCCTGTTCAAGCAAGGCGGCAAATTCGCTGGCCAGATCGACACCAGCCTCGCGATATTCCGCGGCGGATACCTTGATGCGGCCGGAATGGAGTTCATCGGCGACCGAGAGATAGTCGAACGGGATGGATGGGCGCGCGCCGGTCTCCTCGCCCTCGCTGCCGTCGCCTTTTTCGGAGGCAACGAAGAGGTCGTCGAGCAACGAAGCGAAATCACGCTTGGCGCTAGTAGCGATGTCAGCCTCCCCTTGCCTGACTGTCTGGATTACCGAGCATAGAACCGGCTCGTTAAAAATACATGCCACCGGTCTTAACGAATTTAGCCGTTGCGAGGATTGCTATCGAGGATCAATGCTCCCCAAACAAAAGCCGGACGGCACCTGGAATGTAGGCCGGACGGCGAGGAAAAACTGGCCATGTGCCAGCTTCGAAGCCTACGACTGGCGCGGCGCAGAAGTCTCATCGGGGCCGAAATAAAATTGTAAAAAATCATCCGGGCATGGCAGGCATGCAAATGCTGCAATGCACAATCTTCACGATTCACCTATACTGTCTGGCGTGGAGGACCAATCAGGAGCCTGAATCATGGGTTTCTTCACGGAAATGTTCGCCCGGCCGCGCCCGCAGGAACATCAGAGATATCGCGCGGCGCTCGCGTTGCTTCATTCGATGAGCAATGCCGAGCGTGCCGATATCGGCGTCAAGCCCGCCGATTTCCCGCGCATCGCCCGCGAAATGTCCATCCGCTAAGCAGGTGCGAGATGTCCCGGATCGATCCAGGACATCTCGACCTCAACGCGATCCCAGGAACGTCGCCTTGCCAAGCGGCACGCCATTGTGGCGAAGGATGTCGTAGGCGGTGGTGAGGTGGAAATAGAAGTTGGGCATGGCCACATGCAGCAGATACTGCATGCCGCGCAATGTCGTTTCCCGGCCCGCCAGCTTCAACTCGATCATCCTCTCATCCGACCCGTCGATATCGGCGGCCGAAAAAGTCGCCAGATAGCCGACCGTCTTGGCGATCCTCGCTTCGAGTTCGGCAAAGCTTGCTTCATTGTCCTCGTATTTCGGCACTTCGCGGCCGGCCAGCCGTGACGGCGCGCCCTTGGCATGGTCGGTTGCGATCTGCACCTGCCGGGTCAGCGCGAACATGTCGGGCGCAAGCCGCGCCGTCAAAAACACCTGCGGGTCGATCTTGCGATCAAGCGCATTCTGTTCGGCTGCCGCCAGCACACTGGAAAGTGCCTTCAGCCTGGCTGAAAACACGGGCACGGATGCCTCATACATCGATATCGTCACGTCAGATCTCCTGTCCGGCAGGAATGCCGTCGGAAGGACGTAGCGCCCTCAACCGCGATTCTTCAAGCTGAAGCCGCACGGCGTCACCACGTCGCCGCAATCGCCATGGTAGAATCTTCGTTATCGAGCGGAGATTCCCGATGAGACGCGCCCTTCTCGCAGCGACTGCCCTTCTCTCCCTTGCCACGACAGGCCAGACGGCATTGGCCGCCAGCGATACACCCGCAGCGCCTTACGTCGATGATCGGTCGAGCGCGGATGCGGTCGTCCGCTCTCTCTACAGCGCCATCAACCGGCATGAATTCGCGCGCGCCTGGGGCTACTACGGCGATACAAAGCCGGCAAAGGATTTCGATACATTCGTCAAGGGCTATGACGGCACCGACAGGGTGGATGTCAGGACCGGTCCGATTTCGGACGAGGGCGCGGCGGGCAGCATCTATTACAACGTCCCGGTCGCCATCCAGGCAACCGACAAGAAGGGCGAAGCGAAGGTTTTCGCCGGCTGCTACACGCTGCGCCAGGTCAATGCCCAGATCCAGGCGCCACCCTTCCAGCCGATCTTCATCGACAAGGGCGCGCTGAAGCCCTCCACCGCCGATCTCGACGAGGCGTTGCCGCCAAGCTGCGGCGACGGTCCGCCGCCGCCGAAGAAGGATACCGCGCTGGAACAGGCCAAGAAGGCCTTCCTCGCGACCTATGGCGACCAGTGCGACAAGGATCTTTTGGCCAATGAGCCGGAGGTCTTTTCGATCAAATACAAGGACAAGAATGCTCAGCCGGGCGACCCGGAGAAGGAAACCCGCCTGTTCCACTTCTCCTGCTCGGCCGCCGCCTACAATGAAAGCTCGGTCTATTACATGACCGACGAGGTGGACGGTGTCAGGCAATTGCAGTTCGCCGAACCTCAGACCGATATACGCTACGAGAATAATGACAGCGAAGGCAAGCTGTTGAGTGTAACGGTAATCGGCTTCCAGACCACAGGATGGGCGGTGAATTCCGACTATGACCAGGACGCCCACACGATCACCACGTTCAACAAACGGCGCGGCGTCGGCGATGCTTCGGATGCCGGGACGTATCTGTTCCGCAACGGCGATTTTTCGCTGGTTCAGTATGACGTCGACGCGTCCTATGACGGCGAGGAGAATCCGCAGACCATTGTCGACTACAACACCGCGCCTTAGAGCGGTCCACACATTGGCCTTTACGGCGCCTTCGACAGCATCCAGTTGAGCGTGCCGCGCCAGTCGACCATGCGGATCGGCGTGCCGTGGGTACCGGTTTCGAAGCGGACGAAGCGGGTCGGATAGGTTTTTGATTTCGCAAGGATGGAGCGGAAGAACGCTTCCTGGCTGGCCACGGGAAAGACCACGTCATGGCTGCCCTGGCCGAAGAACACTGGCACGCGACGCTTAAAGGCGGGACTTGCGAGAAAGCCCTCGTCCCACAGCGATCCGAGCAGCAGCAGTCCATTCACGCGGCCGCCAGTATCCTTGCGTGCGGCAAGCTTCCAACACAGCGCTCCACCCATCGAGCCGCAGGCGACGAAGATTTTCGCGCCCGGGGACTGTTCGGCATAGTGATCGATCAGGGCCGCGACCTGTGCTGCGCCCTTGTCGCCGAAATCAGGAAAATCCGGAGAGATGTAGAGCCCGCCATTGCCGGCCATCAGGTTCTTGAGGCGGTTGAAATTGCCGCCGAAGGTGAAGTCGTCGACGCCTTGCTTACGGCTGCCGCCCTGCCCGTGCAGATAGAGCACGATGACGGCGGCCCCTTGCGTCTTGCCGACGGCGACATGCCTGACATCGCCGGCGTCCGTCTTCAGCAGCAGATCCTGCTGTACCTTGCGCACGCCGGTGTCGGTGTACTGGGCATGCACGCGCTTTTCCGGCACCTCGTCGCGCTGGTTGATGTCGCGCATCTCACGGTAGTCGAGGACCGTGTAGGCGCCGTTGCTGTCGGATGAGAGCGTCGCCGGATAGGCGAAGACATCGTCCTTGAACGGTTTTAGCGTGAGAGCATCAGCGTGAGCAGCGATCGGAAATATGATTGCAGCCAGAAAGGCCAGGAAAGCGCGAGATAAGCGGCGGCGAAGCAAGATGGGGAATGCCATACAGAAAGGCATGCGGAATACAGGCCGGGTTTGTCAATCCTGCAGCACGCCGCCTGCGCTTTCCAGCGCCTCTCGGGTGTCGACGTCGACGGATGCGCCCTCGCCGATCTCGACATCGATGACGTCGAGCCCCTCGGCCTCGACCAGATGGCGTGCGCCGGTGTCGCCTTCGAGATGGGCGAGGGCCGCGAACAGCGAACGCGGCAGGAGCACCGGATTGCCGCGTTTGCCTTCATGCGAGGCGCGGACCACTGAGTTGCCGCCGGCCCGGCGGAAGGCATCGATGAGCCTGTCAAGGTCGTCGGATGCGACACCTGGCATGTCTCCCAGAACGATCATCGCACCAGCGATGTCCTCGGGGAGATAGGCAGTACCGGCCTTCAGCGAGGTCGACAGGCCATCGGCAAAATCGGGATTGTCGGCGAAGGTGACGTCGAGGCCCGACAATGCCGCGCGGACCCGCTCGCGCTGATGGCCGGTGACGACAATCGTGCCTGAAGCCTTCGAGGCGAGCGCGCGTTCGGTGGTGCGGCGCACCAGCGGTTGACCGTCGAACAGCGCCATCAGCTTGTTCGGTCCGCCCATGCGGCTCGACCGGCCCGCCGCCAGAAGCACGATCCCGACCTTAAGCCGGTTTTTGGCCGGCAGCGGCTCGCGCGGCTGCGGCCGCGTCGGTATCTCCATCAGCAGGCCGCCGACACCCATGCCGGCGATGTCGCGCGCGGTGACATCGAGGCCTGCAATCAACCGGTCGAGCACCCAGTCGAAGCCGTTTTCCTTGGGGCTGCGGGCGCAGCCAGGCGCGCCGATGACGCGCTTGCCGCCGAGTGTGCCGAGCACCAGCAGATTGCCGGGATCGACAGGCATGCCCGCGCGGATGACGGTACCGCCCGCCCTCTCGATCGCCGCCGGAATGACGTCGGCGAAATCGCTCATGGCTGAAGCCCCGAAGATCACCACCATGTCGTTGTCGCGCGCAAGCGCGATGGCGGCCTCGGCGACAGGGCCGATCTCATGCGGCGTGCGGCGCTCCGCCGTCAGCCTGCCGCCCGAGCGCGACAGCCGGGCTTCGGTGACGCGCAACGTCTTGTCGAGCACAGTTGGTTTGATCCCCGGCAGCACCGTCTGAACGACACCTACACGCACCGGCTGATAGGCGTTGACGGCAAAAATTTCGACGCCGGCGCAGATTTTCACCACGGCGTCGACCAACGCGGAAGAGACCGCGAAGGGAATGATCTTCACCGTCGCGACCATCTGGCCCTTTTCGACCGGCGCGTGCCGGGCCAGCGTGGCGATGGTGATGGCGGGATCGACGGTATTGATGGCGTCGATGACAGCGGCGTTGACCGTGAAGATACCAGCCGTCTTGGCGTGGAGATTGACCCGACCGGTGGCGGCAGGCTTCGCCTCGATGCCGCCAAAGGTCATGCTCTGCGCAATTCTTTGCGCCGCGGCGTCCTCGCCGAGATCGTCAGGGGTCAGCACGGCCGCGACGACCTGCAGGATACCCGCCCCTTTGAGTATGGAGACATCTTCGGCGCTCAGCCTGTGCGCCTTGCGAAACCGCTTTTCGCCCGCCGTGGTGGCATGCGCCAGCACCGCCCCCTCGGCGGCCTCGATTGGTATCGGACCAAATTTCACGCCGCCGCGCCCTTCACATCGAGACCGCGCGAGCGGAAGGCAAGGATGGTCTGCGCGAGAATGGCGACGGCGATCTCGGCGGGGCTTGCCGCCCCGATGTCCAGCCCGATCGGCGCGTGGATACGCGCGATCTGGTCGGCACTCGCGCCCAGCGCCAGCAGGCGCTCGACGCGCTTGGCATGCGTCTTGCGGCTGCCAAGTGCCCCGACATAGAAGCAGTTGGCGTCGAGTGCCGCCTTCAGCGCGAAATCATCGATCTTCGGGTCATGGGTGACAGCGGCGAGCGCGGTGTAACTGTCGAGCGGCTGGCGCTCCAGCACATCCTGCGGCCAGTCGGCATGCAAGGCGACGTCGGGAAACCGGTCCGATGTGGCGAAGGCGGTCCGCGGATCGATGATCTCCAGGGGATAGCCGGCGATCCGGGCCATCGGCGCGAGCGCCTGGCTGATATGGACGGCGCCGATCACCACCAGGCGCGGCTGCGGCAGATGCGCATTGAGAAAAAATGTCCGACCTTCCGCCTCGACGGAGCCGGAATCGCCGGAGCGAAACGCCTTGGCGATCGCCGCTCCGAGATCGCCGGCGACCTGATCGCCCTCCCGCACGATACGATCGCGACCGTCACCGAGATCGGTGACGAGGATCGCCGCGCGGCGGGCGCGTCGTTCGGCATTGAGCGTCTTCAGCGCGTAGGGATCCATCCGAGGTCAGCCCAATCGCTCAACATAAACCTTGATACGGCCGCCACAGGACAGGCCCACCTGCCAGGCCGTCTCATCGGCGACACCGAACTCCAGCATCTTGGCCTTGCCGGAGCCGATGACGTCGACCGCCTCGGTCACGACGGCGCCCTCGACGCACCCACCCGAAACGGACCCGTGGAAATTGCCATCGGCATCGATGACAAGGTGGCTGCCGACCGGGCGTGGCGCCGAACCCCAGGTCTCGACCACGGTCGCGATAGCCACATCCTTGCCGTCCTTCATCCAGGTTTCCGCGATGATCAGCGGGTCGCGGGCCTCATCGAGATAAATGCTGTCGCTCATCGTTGCTTCTCTCAGGGTCTATTTTTCCAGGGAACCAGGAAACATATGGCTATGCGGCGTGCCTCGCGCCAGCACCCATCCACCGCCGCGGATCGACCGAAAGCGCCGATTTCTTGTCGAGTGAGGCGCAGAGATCGGCGAGCGCTTCGAGATTGTGCACCGAGCGGAATTCGTCGACATGCGGCAGCATCGCCTTGACGCCTCGGGCGCGCGCCTGAAAACCATCGAAGCGCAACAACGGATTCAGCCATATCAGCCGCCGGCAGGATTTGTGCAGCCGCTCCATCTCTTCCGACAAGCCCATGACGTCGTCGCGCTCCAGCCCGTCGGTGATCAAAAGCACCATCGCGCCCTGTCCCAGCACGCGCCGCGACCATACAAGGTTGAACTCTGCCAGCGTATCGCCGATGCGCGTGCCGCCCGACCAGTCCTTGACCGCCGCCGAGCAGTCGGCAAGAGCGGCATCGGGATCGCGGTGGCGCATCTGCCGGGTCAAATTGGTCAGCCGCGTGCCGAAGACGAAAGTGTGCACGCGCCGGCGCTTTTCCGTCAGCGCATGCAGGAAATGCAGGAAGATGCGCGTGTACTGGCTCATCGAACCGGAAATGTCGGCCAGTACCACCAGCGGCGGGTGGGTTTCGCGGACCGAGCGGAATTTCGGCAGGATCAATTCACCGCCGGTGCGCGCCGCCGAGCGCATCATGGCGCGTGGATCGAT
Source organism: Mesorhizobium sp. B2-3-11 (assembly GCF_006442215.1). Lineage (NCBI taxonomy): Bacteria > Pseudomonadati > Pseudomonadota > Alphaproteobacteria > Hyphomicrobiales > Phyllobacteriaceae > Mesorhizobium > Mesorhizobium sp. B2-3-11. Next base: position 43,201 of record NZ_VFVS01000010.1, read on the forward strand.
GCGGCGGCCGTGCGCATCGGCCTTGAAGCGGCGGGTCCGCACCATGTCGAAAGGCAATCGCAGCTCGGCGATAGCCTTCCTGGCATCGGCCATCTCGGCTGCGTTCATCTGCGCGAAATCCTTGCCCCGCAACACCTCGTTGCCGGAAAAGGTGAAGCGGGCGTCGACTTCGATCTCAGGGACTTCCTGCGGTGGTTGCTTTTTCTGGTGGCCTTCGAACATCGCCTGGCTGACGCGGTTTTCGGCCGCGCGCGGCTTCTGCTTCTGCCTGACGTCGGGGGCCACCGGCGAAAACATCGCCAGCAGCTTTTCGATCAGTTCGCGCGATTTCCAGAACAGCCTGAAGGCTTCGTCGAAGGTGGCGTGATCCTCATGCCGCGAGACCAGCACGGCGTGCAGCGTCCAGTAAAAATCATCGCGCGAGCCGATGCCGGCGACGAGCACCGCCTCGATCGCGTCCTTGACCGAGGCCGGCCCGACCCGCATGCCGGCCTTGCGCAAGGTGCGGGCGAAATAGACGATATTGTCGGCGATCCGCCCGTCCTCGGTCGCCTCTCTGGGGTCGGGACGCGACGCCTTCATTCCCCTACTCCGCCGCCGCGAGCTCGGCCTTGACCTCGTCGAGGATGCGCCGGCCCTCACCCGCACCGATGCGGGCAATGTCGTCCTGGTATTTCAGCAGCACGCCGATCGTGTCGGACACGGTCTCCGGATCGAGCGCCACCTTGTCGAGTTCAGTCAGTGCACCGGCCCAGTCTATGGTTTCGGCGACGCCAGGTACCTTGAACAGCTCGAGCTGGCGCAGCTTCTGGATGAAGGAGACCACTTCGGCCGAAAGCCGCTGGTTGGCCCGAGGCAGCTTGCGGCGCACGATCTCCAGCTCGCGTTCCGTATTGGGATAGTCGACCCAGTGATAGAGGCAGCGCCGCTTCAGCGCGTCGTGGATCTCACGCGTGCGATTGGTGGTGATGATGACGATCGGCGGCTCTTCCGCCTTGATCGTGCCGAGTTCAGGCACCGTCACCTGGAAGTCGGAGAGGATCTCGAGCAGGAAGGCCTCGAACGCTTCGTCGGTGCGGTCGAGCTCGTCGATCAGGAAGACCGGGGCCGCGCCCGTCTTGCCGGTCAGCGCATCGAGCACCGGCCGGCGGATCAGGTATTTTTCCGAGAAGACGTTGCGCTCCATGGCGGAGCGCTCGACCTTGCCGGCAGCCTCCTCCATGCGGATTTCTATCATCTGCGCGGCGTAATTCCACTCATAGACGGCCGAGGAGACATCGAGCCCCTCATAGCATTGCAGGCGGATCAGCCGGCGGCCAAGCGCCTCGGCCAACACCTTGGCGATCTCGGTCTTGCCGACGCCGGCCTCCCCCTCGAGGAAAAGCGGCCGTTTCATGCGCAGCGACAGGAAAAGTACCGTTGCCAGCGACCGGTCCGCGACATAGTCCGCGCCGGTCAGGAGATCGAGCGTCTCATCGATCGTCCGCGGCACGGGGCGCGGTTTCAAGTCGCTCATTCTTTCTCCGTGGGTGCGGCCGCCCCACTTTCCAGGACGTGGTAGCCGCGCGCGTGGTAGATCAGCGGCCGCAAATTATCGCCCATGCGAAGGCCTGTCACCTTGCCAAAAAGCACACGATGGGTGGCCAGGTCCTTGGTGTCGATCAACTCGCAATCGAAAACGGCGAGCGCGCCCTTCAGCGTCGGCGCGCCGGTGGAAATCACGTCCCACTCGCCAAGCGCGAAACGCTCTTCGACCGGCAACCCAGTCATACCGGAGAATCCAATCGACAGCGGCTCCTGGTGCGAAGCCAGCGTGTTCAAAGCAAACCTGCCGTTCTTCACGAACGGCTCGTTTTTGGGGTTTTCACGGTTGAGGCAGACCAGGATGGTCGGCGGCGTGTCCGACACGGAACAAGCCGCGATCACCGTCGCGCCACGCTTGCCGGCGGGTCCGTCGGTGGTCACCACATGAACGTGACCGGCAAAATGGCTCATCGCGTCGCGATAGGCCTGCGGTCCAATATCGTTTATCTTCAGCACTGGAGATTTCCACAGCCAAAACCTGAACTGTTATATATGGCCAGACATCAGATGCCACAAGCGAAGTGCTTGGCCCATATCCGGAATTCGCGTGTTGCACCAAGGCCGGACAGCCTTTAGGTCTTGGCGGGAATTGGCGCCCGCGCGCGGGCTTGGAGGGACGGTTCGACAGGATGCGATCCGGGGGAACGATATCCATCGCACTGGCCTGGCTGTTGCTGACCGTTGCCGCCGGCGCCCAGACGCTCACGATCGGCGTCGCCGCGCCCCTGTCGGGACCATCGGCCATCCTCGGCAAGCAGATCGAGGCCGGCGCCCGGCTGGCGGCAGAGGCGAACGGCATCCAGTTCAAGACCGTGGATGACGCCTGCACCGGCAACGGCGGCGCCTTGGCGGCCAGCGAGTTCGTGGCAGCCAAGGTCAATGTCGTGATCGGCTTCCTCTGCACGGAGGCTATCGAAGCGGCGATGCCTGTCCTGAAGGACGCCAACATCCCGGTCATCACCATCGGCGTGCGAACCGAAAGCCTGACCGACCGCCGCGCCAAGACCGGCTGGCCGGTATATCGCTTGGGACCACGCGGCGACGATGAGCGCAACGCTGTCGCCTCTAACCTCACCCGGCTGTGGCGTGACGAACTGTTCGCCATCATCGATGACGGCACCATCTATGGCCGCGAGATCGCCGAGACATTTCGCGCGGCGGCCGAGCAGGCAGCGCTGAAACCGGTCTTCGTCGACACGTTCCGGCCGCAGCTCGACAACCAGATCGGCCTGGTGGGGCGACTGAAAAAGGCCGGCGCCACGCATGTTTTTGCCGGCGGCGACGGCGACGACATCGCCATCATGGGGCGCGATGCCGCCCAGCTCCAGACGGGCATCGTCCTCGCCGGCGGCGAAAACCTGCGCACGCCGCCCGGCGACGTGCCTTATGCAACGGGCACCCTGATGATCGCGCCGCCCGAATGGGCCGATGTCGCGGACCCTAAAGTGCTGGAGAGCTTCTCCGCGCAAAAGATCGTGCCGGATGGCTACACCTTGCCGGCCTATGCGGCGGTCGAGATCGCCAAGGCGGCGACGGCGGACGCTGCTGGCTCCGGCAAACCACTGACCGATGCGCTCACCGGGCATGATTTCACCACGGCGATCGGGCCCGTCCGCTTCGACGCCAAGGGCGACCTCAACCAGAGCCCCTACCGTGTCTTCCGCTTCGACGGCACCCGGTTCGTGCCCTTGGAAAACAACTGATGTTCCGCACCGGTCCGCGCAATCTCATATCAGACGTTGCCGGCCTGCGCGTCGGCAGTGCTTCCGATGCCAGGCTTAACTCCGGCGTGACGACCGTCCTTTGCGACGAGCCGGCGGTGGCGGGTGTGCAAATCCTTGGCGGCGCGCCTGGAACCCGCGAGACGGATCTGCTGGAACCGCACAATTCCGTGGAGACAATCCATGCGGTTGTGCTGTCGGGCGGTTCGGCCTTCGGCCTCGATGCTGCGTCCGGCGTGCAGGCCGCGCTACGCGAACGCGGCATCGGCTTCGAGGTCGGCGGCTTCCGGGTGCCGATCGTTCCGGCGGCGATCCTGTTCGACCTGCGCAATGGCGGCGACAAGGACTGGGGCCGCTATCCGCCCTATCGCGACCTCGGCTACGAGTCGGTACAGGCAGCCGCCGTCGATTTCCAACTTGGCACGGCCGGCGCCGGTACCGGTGCACTGACGTCGGGGCTGAAGGGTGGCCTGGGTTCCGCCTCGACGTTGCTGGACAATGGCGTCACCATCGGCGCGCTGGCGGCCGTCAACCCAACCGGATCGGTCACCGTCGGCCGCACCCGCTATTTCTGGGCGGCGCCCTTCGAAATCGGCGATGAATTCGGCGGGCTCGGTTATCCCTCGCCCATGCCCGACGACGCAAAGCGGATCTTGCTGAAATACCGCGACAAGGATCACGGGCGGCAGATGGAAAGCGGCGGCAACACGACCATCGCCATCATCGCGACAGACGCGGTCCTCACCAAGGCCGCCGCGAAACGCCTGGCGATTTCGGCGCATGACGGCTTCGTGCGCGCCATCTGGCCAACGCACACGCCGGCCGACGGCGACCTGGTGTTCGCGCTGGCCACCGGCAGGAGCGGGGTCGAACTGACCGCCGACGCAGCGGTCGATCTCTATGCCGCGGCCGGCGCCACCATGGCGCGGGCCATCAGCCGTGGTGTGTTTGCCGCGACGCCAGCGGGCAACGATCTGTTTCCCGTCTGGTCGTCGCGCCTGGGCTAAAGCCTTCGATCAAACCGGATCGGATTTTTCTTCCTCGAACGTCACCGCGACATCCGAATTCGCGGACAACCACACCTTCTTGCCATCGACCTCGGCAACCAAGGCCAGGGAAATATAATAGTGATGGCCCTTGTGAGCGCCCTCGCCGCTGTCGGCCCTGGTCAGCTTGATGCGCTGGCCCTCGACCTTGTCGACGGTGCCGATATGCACGCCATCGGCGCCGACGACTTCCATGTGCTCACGAATTTTGCTGGTGTCGGTCATGTCAGGTTCTCCATTGGGGTGGTTGCCATTGGGATTGCCGACAATAACAAATGACGAGCGGATTGGATGCATCGGCTTTGGCCCGCACGACGCTTTGATTGGGCAATCAACCGCGCCCAATCTCCTCTAAGGTCCATGCGCCCGCCTTCACTCGTCTGTGGAATCCGGCTCTATTTCCGCTTGACCGGCCTCTGGTTTGCGCAGCAGCAACGTTGAGCATTTTGCCCGCCTCTGTTAGGACGCGACCAACGCAACGCGAAGCTGGAAATCGATCCATATGATCCCTCGCTACTCCCGGCCAGAAATGGTCGCCATCTGGGCGCCCGAAACCCGGTTTCGCATCTGGTTCGAAATCGAGGCCCATGCCTGCGACGCGCTGGCCGAACTGGGCGTCATCCCCAAGGAAGCGGCTAAGACCATTTGGGAAAAGGGAAGCGCGGCGGAATTCGACGTCGACAAGATCGATGCGATCGAACGCATCACCAAGCATGATGTCATCGCCTTCCTCACCCATCTTGCCGAATTCGTCGGGCCCGACGCGCGCTTCATCCATCAGGGCATGACGTCCTCGGACGTGCTCGACACCTGCTTTGCGGTGCAACTCACCCGTGCCAGCGACATCCTGCTCGCCGACATCGACATGTTGCTCGCAGCGCTCAAGCGCCGCGCCTTCGAGCACAAGGACACTGTCACCATTGGACGCAGCCACGGCATCCATGCCGAGCCGACCACCTTCGGCATCAAGCTGGCCCAGGCCTACGCCGAATTCTCGCGCTGCCGCGAGCGGCTGGTGCACGCGCGCGAAGACATTGCCACCTGTGCAATTTCAGGGGCGGTCGGCACCTTCGCCAACATCGAGCCCTATGTCGAGGAACATGTGGCCCAAAAACTGGGACTGAAGCCGGAACCGGTGTCGACGCAAGTGATTCCGCGCGATCGCCACGCCATGTTCTTCGCCACGCTCGGCGTCATCGCCTCGTCGATCGAGCGGCTGGCGATCGAGGTCCGGCATTTGCAACGCACCGAAGTGCTGGAAGCGGAAGAGTATTTTTCGCCGGGCCAAAAAGGCTCGTCGGCGATGCCGCACAAGCGCAACCCGGTGCTGACCGAAAACCTCACCGGCCTTGCCCGCATGGTGCGTTCCATGGCGTTGCCGGCGATGGAGAACGTGGCGCTCTGGCACGAACGCGACATCTCGCATTCCTCGGTCGAGCGCATGATCGGCCCGGACGCCACGGTGACGCTCGATTTCGCGCTATCACGCCTGACCAGCGTCGTCGACAAGCTGGTCGTCTATCCCGAGAACATGCTGAACAATATGAACAAGTTCCGCGGCCTGGTGCATTCCCAGCGCGTGATGCTGGCGCTGACGCAGACCGGCCTGTCGCGCGAGGACTCCTACCGGCTGGTGCAACGCAACGCCATGAAAGTATGGGAACAAGGCGCTGATTTCCTTGAGGAACTCCTTGCCGACAAGGAAGTGACAGCCGCGCTGCCGGAGGCGCAAATCCGCGAGAAATTCGACCTGGGCCACCACACCAAGCACGTCGACACGATTTTCAAGCGGGTGTTCGGAGAGGCGTGAGTACAGCTTCTTTCTCCCCATACCTACCGGGAGAAGGTGCCGGCAGGCGGGGCGGCACCGACTTCGGCGATGAACCCTCGTCGGCTTCGACAATCTCAAGACTTGCCCTCATTGCCCTGCCGGGTCTTTCTCCCCGTATAGATGGGGGAAAGACGCTCGCGCCGACGCTTTCGCCAATCAAGCCTTGCCGGGAACAGTCCTGATCACCGTGCCCCAGGGGTCCTCGCGGGTCGTTTCGCTGCTCACATTATCCGAACGCATCTCTACCCAGGCGAGGCCCGAACGGGCCGGGTCGCGGCGGCCGGCGCCGGCGCTCTGCCAGGCATTGGCGCCGATGTGGTGGTGGTAATGGCCTGACGACAGGAACACCGCCTGGCCGCCATATTTGGCCACCGTGTCGAAACCGAATTCCTGGTTCCACCAGGCTTCGGCCTCTTCCGGCCTGCCGACGCGCAGGTGGACATGGCCGACAATGCTGTTTTCCGGCGCGCCCTGCCAGCCGGCATCGCCGGCCGGCACTTCGGCAACGACAGAAGGAATGTTCATCCGCTCGGTCGCCATGGCGATCCTGTCGCCGTTCCATTTCCAGTCCTGCGGGCGGCGGTCGGCATAGATCTCGATGCCGTTGCCCTCGGGATCGGTCAGGTACAGCGCTTCGCTGACCAGATGGTCCGAAGCGCCCTCGATGGCGATCTTGTCTGCGATGGCATGCTTGATCCAGCGGCCGAGATCGGCGCGGCTAGGCAGCAGGAATGCCGTATGGAAGAGGCCGGCGCTGCGCGGATCGTCCGGCTTGGCGGACACGTCCGGTTCAAGGACCAGCAGCGGACGGTCGGCTGCGCCCAGGGTGATCGCACCATCGGCACGGCTCAGTTCCTGCAGGCCGACAACCCGGCGATAATAGGCCGCGAGGCTTTCGGCATCACGCGCCTTCAGCCCGACCCGGGCGACGCTCACCGGCGTGGTGGCGGCAAATGGCAGTTCGCTCATCATTGTCTCCGTTGCGGCGACGTTTCGCGAAGTTCCCAAAGCCAGGACCCCGGCGCCGCCGATCATTGTTCGTCGTGTCAGCGCCAAAATCCCGGTCCCTCCACGGCTGTTTCTTTCCCGACAGAGATCGTCGATCGCCATCGTTCACACAAGACCGCGAAAAGCGAACATGGTGTTCATCATTGCGAGCGTGAGCGCATCCATCAACGGTTGCATCAGACAATCGCGCTCGCTATCTCAGCGCCATGAAAGTCAAGGACGCAGATATTCTGATCATTCCCGGATACACCAATTCCGGGCCCGAGCATTGGCAGACCCGCTGGCAATCGAAGCTGTCGACGGCGCGGCGCGTGGAACAGGCGGAGTGGTCTAAGCCGGTGCGCGAGGACTGGACGGCGAGCGTGGCCAAAGCGGTCAACGAGGCGCAGAGACCTGTCGTTCTCGTCGCTCACTCACTGGGAGTGGCCGCGGCCGTACAAGCCATTCCGCAATTTCAGAAGCCGGTCGCCGGCGCCTTCTTCGTGGCACCGCCCGACGTCGCCAATCCCAAGATCAAGCCAAGGCATCTGATGACCTTCGGCCCTTATCCGCGCGAGCCGCTGCCGTTTCCCTCCATCTTGATCGCCAGCCGCAACGATCCCTTTTGTCCCTTCGATGTCGCCGAGGACATCGCCGGCGCCTGGGGCTCACTGTTCATCGACGCCGGCGAGACCGGTCATCTCAGCGAGGATTCAGGCTTCGGCCCATGGCCAGAAGGCTCGATGACCTTTGCCAAGTTCTTGACGGATCTCTAGTCGCTCGGCCGTCCATGCCCCGCTTTTGGAGGTTATATGCCTGGCAAGACGATGGCCGCCGGGCAGCTTTACGGCAAATGGCCGGTCGGATAAGCCAAGGCGGCTGCGAAGTAAGGGGCTGGGATTTGCGTAAGGACGATTCGCTGGAATTGTTGCGGGGCGTTGCGTCAATCGTCGTGATGTTCTGGCACACGCTGCTCGGTTTTGCGCCTTCGGCGAGCGGTATTTTTGCGAATGGCCCAGCCAACTCGTTGCAAACGAGCTTCTTCTTCGTCGCGCTGAATGGCCAGTCCGCCGTGTATCTGTTCTTCGTGCTGTCCTCCTTCGTGCTGGTGAAACGTTATTTCGCGAGCCGCAAGATCGGGGATCTCCTGCTGGCCGCGGCCAAGCGCCTGCCACGGCTTGCGGGGCCCGTGCTTGTCACGGTGCTGCTGTCCTGCCTCATCTTCAGGCAGGAGCTGTATTTCTTCCGGGATGCGGGCGCCCAGACCGGATCACCCTGGCTCGCCAATTTCGCCTATGCCGCAAAGCAGCTGACGCCAGAGACCGCGAACTTTTCGGACGCCTTCGCGCAAGGGGCATGGCGGACGTTCATTTTCGGGGACAGCTACTACGACACGAGCCTGTGGACCATGTGGTTCGAGTTCTGGGGCAGCCTGATGGTCTTTGCTCTCGCGCCGGCCATCTTCTTCCTGCACGACCGCATACCTTCGCTTTCCTGGCTCGTGCTTGCCATCGGCGTGTTCTTGGCGTGGTTGGTCAATTTCGTTCTGGTCGCCTTCCCCGTCGGGCTTTCGCTGCATCTTCTGCTCGCCTCGAAATTTCGTCCGAACGCTTGGACAAGGCTGGCCCTCGTCGCTGTCTCATTGGCTTTGCTGGGCTATGCCGGGAATTCGGTTGGCATCTACCGCCCCTTTGCCGTGCTGGAGGCCGGCGGTCTCCCCGAGAGCGCCAGGCGGGCCTATATCGCCACTTTGGGCAGCGTCATGCTCATCTATGCCGTGGTGGCCTCGCAGAGCCCGCCATCGTGGCTGACGGGCAAAGCCGCGCGCTTCTTCGGCGACTTGTCATTCCCGCTTTATCTCGTGCATGTGCCGGTCATCTGCTCGTTGGGGTCCTGGGTTTTTTTGACCAGCGGCTCCGCTGCCTTCGGCGCGGCAGCGGCCATGCTGGGCTCGGTCCTCACGGCATTGCCGCTAGTGGCCTTCAACAATTGGTGGATCGCAGTGCTTCGCGTCCTGTTCGACAGATTCAGGCGCATCGACACAGTAGCGGCGGCTGAAACCGCGCATATCTGATCGCAGAGCGCCCCGGCGAGAGGCTAGCGAAATCCCGAGGAGCCTGCTCAGGCCCCGATCGAATCCTTGATGTCTTTCAGCAGCGTCTTGGCTCCCAGCGAAATCAGCGCGTGTTCGGATCCGGTGGCCAGCAGGCGGTAGCCCATCGACACGACGCGGCCGGCAATGGCCGGTTCGATGACGTAGATCGCGGCGTGTTTGCCGGCCTTGCGGGTGCGTTCGGCGATCGAAGCCACGGTTTCCATCATGCTTTCGAGCGTCGAATTGACGGTCGTGCCGTCCGACCAGGCGATCGAGAAATCCGATGGGCCGAGGAAAATGCCGTCGATACCCGGCGTATCGAGAATGCCGTCGAGCGCGTCGAGCGCGGCACGCGTTTCGACCATGGCGAAGGCCATGGTGCGCTGGTTGGCATCGCGCAGCCAATCGGCTTGGTCGCCCTTGCCGTGACGAGGAAAGGCGTAGGTCGGCCCCCAGGAGCGCTCGCCGAGCGGCGGGTATTTCATGGCGGCGGCAAACATTTTTGCGTCGGCCACCGAATTGACCATCGGCGCAATGACCGCTTCGGCGCCGAAATCAAGCGCCCGGCTTGCCATGTCGAAGCGGCCGACGGGAATGCGCACCAGCGCCGGCTTGCCGGTGGCGAGCACCGGGGCGAGACCGCGCAGCACGCTGTCCTCGTGATGACCGCCATGCTGCATGTCGAGCGTGACGGCATCGAAGTCCTGCCTGGCGAGGATCTCCACGGTCAACGCGTCCGGCACGCCGGACCAGGCGGTGACCAGCGTTTCATCGGCGGCAAGACGGGACTTCAGCGACATCTAATCTCTTTCCTTGTTAGCGTCGGCAGTTTCAGCCGGAAACCGCCGCAAAGGCAAAGAAAAACCGCCCGGATCGGCCGGGCGGTCGATTGGTCCAGTAAGAGGCCGGATCAGGTGTTCCTGATCTGCTCGATCGCCTGCGCCATCAGTTCATCCATGGTGCGGCGGATCTGGTGATCGGACTGCTCGACGCCGGCGGCGTCGAAATCCTTGCGGATCTTGCGGAATACGTCATGGTCGCCGGCTTCCTCGATGTCGGAAACAACCACTTCCTTGGCGTAGGCGTCGGCGTCGGCACCCGATTTTCCGAGCTTTTCGGCGGCCCACAGACCAAGCGCCTTGTTGCGCCGCGCCGAAGCCTTGAACCGAAGCTCCTCGTCGAATGCAAATTTGCGCTCGAAGCCCTCTTCGCGGTCTTTCATGCTGCTCATGGAGTCCCTCCGGGTCAAATCCGATTCGTTGGCAGGTGAATATGTGTTGCCGAAGCACAAACCAAAAGGTCGCGGGCCGGTCAATATGCTTCGTCATATGCTGCGCTGCGGCATTTCAGTCCCGAAAGCGGTTGATTGGAAGGATTTGCCGATTGAGCAAACGGTGTGATTGGGATAGACCCGGCATTGAACGTCACCGTCGCCGCATTAATTCAGGCGGACGGACAGGAAGTGGTCGCTTACCGCCTGCCCGCAAATCCAGAGAAAAATTCAAATGAAAAATCGCCGCCGCATTTATGAAGGCAAGGCCAAGATCCTCTATGAGGGACCCGAGCCGGGCACGCTGATCCAGTTCTTCAAGGACGACGCAACCGCGTTCAACAAGAAGAAACACGAGGTCATCGACGGCAAGGGCGTGCTCAACAACCGCATTTCCGAATACATATTCAATCATTTGAACCGCATGGGCATTCCGACCCACTTCATCCGCCGGCTCAACATGCGCGAGCAGCTGATCAAGGAAGTCGAGATCATCCCGCTCGAAGTGGTGGTGCGCAATGTCGCCGCCGGTTCGCTGTCCAAGCGCCTCGGCATCGAGGAAGGCACCGTTTTGCCGCGCTCGATCATCGAATTCTACTACAAGGCCGACGCGCTCGACGATCCGATGGTTTCGGAAGAGCACATCACGGCGTTCGGCTGGGCAAGCCCACAGGAGATCGACGACGTCATGGCGCTCGCCATCCGCGTCAACGATTTCCTCTCCGGCCTGTTCATGGGCGTCGGCATCCAGCTGGTCGACTTCAAGATCGAGTGCGGCCGCCTGTTCGAGGGCGACATGATGCGCATCGTCGTGGCCGACGAGATTTCGCCGGACTCCTGCCGCCTGTGGGACGTGGCAACGCAGGACAAGCTCGACAAGGACCGTTTCCGCCGCGACATGGGCGGCCTCGTGGAGGCTTATCAGGAAGTCGCCCGCCGCCTCGGCATCATGAACGAGAACGAGCCGCCGCGTCCGACCGGCCCGGTGCTTGTAGCCTCGACCGACGGCCTCAAAGGCAAGCCGCACTGATAGCGGCTTGCGCCCCAACATTCAGAACAGGAGCATGTCCAGCGTGATCAAGGCCCGCATTACCGTCACCCTCAAGAACGGCGTTCTGGACCCGCAAGGCAAGGCAATCGAACACGCACTGTCAGGGCTGGGCTTCGATGGCGTCGGCGCGGTGCGGCAAGGCAAGGTGTTCGACGTCGAACTGGCGGAAAGCGACAAGGCCAAGGCCGAAGCCGACCTCAAGGCCATGTGCGACAAGCTGCTGGCGAATACGGTGATCGAGAATTATAGTGTGACGCTTACCTGAGGTTGTGTCGGAGGCAATTTGCCGGAAGTGAATGAGTTGATGTTCGAGCTGCTGAAATGCGTGCATCACGAAATTGGTGAACTTCGTCAGGATGTTCCGAGACGAAACGGGAATTGAGTGTTATGCGGGGTCATGTGGTGGCAACGCAAAGTGACATCTATGGCATTCTCGCCCGCCAGGATGATCGATTTGAACGCATAGAACGCCGTCTCGACCCGCGCGAACTTGCCGAAGCTCAGAGGCCTTACGAACCAAAATGAAATCAGCTGTCGTCCTCCTGCCTGGCCTCAATCGCGACCGCGACATGATTGCGGCGCTGACCAAGATTTCCGGACAGGCGCCGGCAACCGTCTGGCAGACCGACACAGAAATCCCCGATGTCGACCTGATCGCCATCCCCGGCGGCTTCTCCTTCGGCGACTATCTGCGCTGCGGCGCCATCGCCGCGCGCATGCCGGTGATGCGGGCGGTCGCCGAAAAGGCCGCCAAGGGCGTCATGGTCATCGGCGTCTGCAACGGTTTCCAGATCCTGGTCGAGGCGGGACTGCTGCCCGGTGCGCTGATGCGCAACACCTCGCTGAAATTCGTCTGCCGGCAAGTCAAGCTCGAGATCGCCAACGCCAACACCATGTTCACCCGCCGCTACCAGCCGGGCCAGATCATCCGCTCGCCGGTTGCGCATCATGACGGCAATTACTTTGCCGACGCCGACACGCTTGCCCGTCTCGAAGGCGAAGGCCAGGTGGTGTTCCGCTATGCCGAAGGCACCAATCCGAACGGCTCGATCAACGACATTGCCGGCATCGTCAATGAACAAGGCAATGTGCTTGGCCTGATGCCGCATCCCGAGAACCTGATAGAAGCAGCGCATGGCGGCAATGACGGAAGGGCGCTGTTCGAAGGCGCCCTGGGCATTGCCGCTTGAAGTTTGCAACCGCAACCTTAAGAATTGCGGTAATTCAAAATCATAGCGTGAGGGAGAGACGGTCATGAAACTCTATTCGCGGCCGTTGTCGCCCTACTCTTCGATTGTGCGGGCACTGGCCTATATCAAGGACGTGCCGCTCAAGATCATCGCGCCGCCCCCGGGTTTTCCGATCCCCGAAGAGTTTCGCGCCATCTCGCCGATGAACCGGATTCCGGTTCTGATCACCGGCTCGGGCGAAACGATCGTCGAATCGGTGGTCATCGCCGAATATCTTGAGGAGCGGTTTCCCGAACCGGCGCTGTTACCGCCCGATTCGAAGGACCGCGCGCTGGTGCGCATGTTCGCCCGCATCACCGATCTCGATGTGCTGACGCCGACGATGAAGCTTTTCGAGCTGCATTTCGTGCCGAAGCGCAACACTGCCGAGATCGACGCCCAATTCGCCCGTCTCCACCATGGGCTGGCGGCCATCGAGGCACGCATGGCGCAAGGCCCCTTCGCGCTCGGTAGCGACATCAGTTTCGCCGATGCTTGGCTGACGCCGACGCGGTTCATCCTCAACAATTTCCGCGCCATGACAGGCCACCACGACTTGCTCGACGCCTATCCCAAATTCGATGCCTATGAGCAGATCGCCTCGCAGCACCCCGCATTGTCCAGGGTGTGGGGCGAGATGATCGACGGCCTCAAGACGTCTCTATCCGAACTTGAAATGGGTGCCGCTTGATCAAGACGAGGACGATTGCCATCGTCGCCGCGGCGGGGTTTGCGTTGGCATCGTGCCAGTCGAGCCCCAAGAGCACGCCTTTGCCGTCGGGCAAAAGTGCCGCGCTGCTGGCGATGGAACAAGTGGCGATATCGGCCCACAAATGCTGGATCGCCAGCAAGGACCCTGCTTTCAAGCAGTATCAGATGGCCAATGAGTTGAACTCGTTCAGCGGCCAGCCGCGCTTCCTTCTGGTGCCGGCCAAGCACTATGGCGGCAAACCGCTGCTGGTCGTGCAGGCGCAGGGGAATTCAAGCCATGTCGACGTCTTCGGACCGTTGATGAACGACCCGCTTGGCGCGCGCATCAGCTCGGATGTCGCGCGCTGGCAGGCGGGCAATCCGGCCTGCGCAGCCACCGCCTGAGCCAGCCATGGGCCGGTTCCTGCAGACCGCAGGGTTGGTAGTTGGCCTGATAGCGCTTGCCCTGCAGTTCTCGATCACCATTCCAGCGTCGATGGAAGCGGGCCGCGGCCTGTTTGGCTCGATCGTGTTCTATTTCAGCTTCTTCACCATCCTGACCAACATTGGCGCCGTGCTGGTTCACACCTCGCTGTTGTCATCCAACGGCCATGCGTGGCTGCCGGCCTTTGCCGGACCACGGATGCGCGCGGGCGTCGCGGTTTCGATCACCCTGGTCTTCATTGTCTATGCCACCCTGCTGGCGCGGCTCTGGCAGCCACAGGGCCTGTTCCTGCTCTGCGACGTCCTGCTGCACTACGTGACGCCGGTGCTGTTCGTGCTTTGGTGGCTGACGTCAGGCGCCGACGGCAAAACGAGATGGAGCGATATTTCCTGGTGGGTTGTCTATCCCATCGCCTATCTGGCCTATGCGCTGGCGCGGGCGCCGCTAGCGGGCGAGGTGCCCTACCCCTTCCTCGATATCGCCAGGAATGGCGTTGAGAGCGTCACTATAGCGGCGCTCGCCATCACCGCGCTGTTCGTGGCGATATGCGTCGTCGCCATTTTCGTCGATCACGGCGTCGGACGCCTCAGGAGCAAAGGCATCCGATAGACCGGTCCCTATTCCCAGAGCGGCTTGATGCCTTCGCGGTGAGCGTCGCAGCGCGAGATGCCGATATCCTTGAGTTGATCGTCGGTCATCTCCAGCAGTGCCAGCCGGCCGCGCCGGCGCTCCAGCAGATGGTCGATCCATTTCGCCAGCGACCTGATCACTTGCACCAGTCGGCCGGCGAAGCGGCGCTGCCCGGACGGGCGTGCAGGCTGGCCGAGCAATTCGGTTCTGGAGTGGCGGAATGTTCCGATTGTATCCATTTTCTTTCTGCCAAATATCAATTGCACCCTTTTTAGCGCGCTATTGATATGTATTGACTCCCGAAACGGTGCAATATAGAAAATTGTCACCATGACAAATTGGGTTCCAGATCTCACGGGTTCAGGTCCGCTGTATCAGCGCCTCGCAGACGCCATTGAAGCGGATATCGACCGGGGTGTGATCGGGGCCGGGGCAAAGCTGCCGCCACAGCGCGATCTCGCCTACGACATCGGCGCCACGGTCGGCACGGTCGGCCGGGCCTACCAATTGCTGCGTGAGCGCGGTCTTGTCAGTGGCGAGGTCGGACGGGGGACCTATGTGCTGGGAGAGAACGTTGGCGTTACAGAGCCAGAGGAGCCCGACACCAGTGTCGAAGGCACGCGTTATGCCGATGCCCCCAAGGGCAAGCTGCGTTTCGACAGCACGGCGGCCCCTGACATGGGCCAGGGCGCCATTGTTGCCGACGTCCTCTCGCGCGCCGCGCAGGACCATCCGCATGAGATTTCGAGCTACACGCGCGATTTCCCGGATCGCTGGTACGAAGCCGGCGCCCGGTGGCTGTCACGGAACGCCTTCCGGCCAGCGGTCGACACAATCGTCCCCACTCTCGGCACTCATGCCGCGGTGATGGCCGCGATCGCGGCCCTCACCACGCCCGGCGACTATGTCGCCTTCGAGCACCTCACCTACTCGCAGATTTCCCGCAGCGCCGGCCTGATAGGCCGGCGCACCGCGCTGGTGGCATCGGATGATGAAGGCCTTGATCCAGCGGATTTCGAACGCGTCTGCGCGCAAAAGCATCCCAAGATGATATTTCTGATGCCAACGGCGCAGAATCCGACCTTGGTGACCTTGTCGTCGGCGCGCCGTGAGGCGATCGCGCGTGTCGCCCGTGAATACAATGTCATCCTGATCGAGGATGACCTCTACGGCCATCTGACCGACGACCCGACACCACTGCTTGCCGAATTTGCGCCTGAACGCACCATCATTGCCGGTGGCTTGTCGAAATCGGTCGCGGCCGGCCTGCGTGGCGGCTGGCTCTCCTGCCCGCCTGCCTATCGCCACCGCATCCGGGTCGCCCACAAGATGATGACCGGCGGCATGCCATTCCTGTTGGCGGAGGTGAATTCCCGGCTGGTGCTTTCCGGTCAGGCCAGCGAAATCCGCAGACGCAGCATCGCGGAGATCAGCGCCCGCATGGCCATAGTGCGCGAACGCTTGACAGGCTTCTCATTCAAATCGCACGACAAAGTGCCGTTCGTCTGGCTCACCCTGCCCGATCCCTGGCTTTCCGGCACGTTCAAGAATGCCTGCCTGGAGCATGGCGTGCTGATCGACGATGAGGATGAGTTCAAGGCGGGGCGCTCGGAGCGGGTTTTTCATGGGGTGCGGTTCGGCGTCTCGCAGCCGAAGCGGCGCGAGGATATTGCCGGCGGCGTCACGGTGATCAGGCGGCTGCTGGACGAGGGCCGCGCAGGCTACGACAGTTTTTCCTAGCCATTCGCGGCCACCCGCCCTGCTAGCCTCGAGACGCCGCCTTCGCGAAACCGAGACTTGTCAGAACCGGATCGGATCAGCCTTCGGCCTTGAAGTTCTTGGCTTCCTTCTCGGCCTTGTCCTTGCCGTGCTTTTCAGCCAATTCCTTGGCTTGCCGGGGTGAAACATCGGTGGTCTCCGCGATATGGAGAGCCTCCTTGTCCGAGAGGCGATTGTCGTTCTTGCCTTGCTTGGTAGCCATCGTGCTGTCTCCTGAGTGATAGGAATCTAACGGCTGGGACACCATGGCGTTCCCCATTTGGCTATGTGGGAGCTTCAATCGCTGGCCTGGCGCCTCTCATTGCTCACGAGAGAGCCTGCCGCGATCCATCGTGGTCATCACCCTGTTCCTTTCTGCCTTTTTCCTCAGCCGACGGGTGTATCGACCGCAAAGCTTGCGATAAGAGGAGACTCAAAATCCCTGCTCCATGGACATAAATCGCCGCCCATGACCATTTCCAATTCCATGCCGATCACATCAGAGCTCATCGCCGCGCATGGGCTGAAGCCCGATGAGTATCAGCGCATCCTCGACCTCGTCGGACGCGAACCGAGCTTTACCGAACTCGGGATCTTCTCGGCAATGTGGAACGAGCACTGCTCCTACAAATCCTCGAAGAAATGGCTGCGCACCTTGCCGACCACCGGTCCGCAGGTCATCCAGGGCCCGGGCGAGAATGCCGGCGTGGTCGACATCGGTGATGGCGACTGCGTCGTCTTCAAGATGGAAAGCCACAACCACCCCTCCTTCATCGAGCCTTATCAGGGTGCGGCGACCGGCGTCGGCGGCATCTTGCGCGACGTCTTCACCATGGGCGCGCGGCCGATCGCGGCCATGAACGCGCTGCGCTTCGGTGCTCCCGACCATCCCAAGACCAGGCATCTCGTCGCCGGAGTGGTTTCCGGTGTCGGCGGCTACGGCAATGCCTTCGGCGTGCCGACGGTCGGCGGCGAGGTCAATTTCGACGCTCGCTACAACGGCAACATCCTGGTCAATGCCTTTGCCGCGGGCCTTGCCAAGACGGACGCCATCTTCCTGTCAGAGGCAAAGGGGGTCGGCCTGCCGGTCGTCTATCTCGGTGCCAAGACCGGCCGCGACGGTGTCGGCGGCGCCACCATGGCCTCGGCCGAGTTCGACGACAAGATCGACGAGAAGCGCCCGACCGTGCAGGTCGGCGATCCCTTCACCGAAAAATGCCTGCTCGAGGCCTCTCTCGAACTGATGGCCTCGGGCGCGGTCATCGCCATCCAAGACATGGGTGCGGCCGGCCTTACCTGTTCGGCGGTCGAGATGGGCGCCAAGGGCGACCTCGGGATCGAGCTCGACCTCGACAAGGTGCCGGTGCGCGAAGAGCGCATGAGCGCCTACGAGATGATGCTGTCGGAAAGCCAGGAGCGCATGCTGATGGTGCTGCGCCCCGAAAAGGAAAAGGAAGCCGAGGCGATCTTCCACAAATGGGGCCTCGACTTTGCCATCGTCGGCAAGACCACGGACGATCTGCGCTTCCGCGTGCGGCACCAGGGCGACGAGGTCGCCAACCTGCCGATCAAGGACCTTGGCGACAAGGCACCGGAATACGATCGCCCGTGGGTCGAGCCGAAGAAGCCTGCGCCGCTTGCCGCCAACGATATCCCGCAAGCCGACCTCGCCGATGCGCTGCTGAAGCTGCTTGGCGGACCGGACCTGTCTTCGCGTCGCTGGGTGTGGGAACAATACGACACGCTCATCCAGGGCAATTCGCTGCAGCTTCCGGGCGGCGATGCCGGCGTGGTGCGCGTCGAGGGACATCCGACCAAGGCGCTGGCCTTCTCCTCCGACGTGACGCCGCGCTACTGCGAAGCCGATCCCTATGAGGGCGGCAAGCAGGCCGTCGCCGAATGCTGGCGCAACCTGACCGCCACGGGCGCGCTGCCGCTCGCCGCCACCGACAATCTCAATTTCGGCAATCCCGAACGGCCAGAAATCATGGGCCAGCTGGTCGGCGCGGTGAAAGGCATTGGCGATGCCTGCCGGGCGCTGGGTTTCCCGATCGTATCGGGCAACGTCTCGCTCTACAACGAGACCAACGGCCAGGGCATCCTGCCGACACCGACCATCGGCGGCGTCGGCCTGATATCGGACTGGTCGAAGATGGCGCGGATCGGTTTCGCCGCGGAAGGCCAGATGATCCTGCTGGTGGGCGCGCCGGCTTCCTGGGGAACGCATCTTGGCCAGTCGGCGTATATGCGCGATATCCACGGCCGCAGCGATGGCCCGCCTCCGCCGGTCGATCTCGAGCACGAGAAGCGCGTCGGCGACCATGTGCGCTCGTTGATCGCGTCCGGCGTCGTCACGGCGGCGCATGACGTCTCCGACGGCGGCATCGTGGTGGCGCTGGCCGAAATGGCGATGGCATCCGGCATTGGCGCGACCGTTCCCGGACTGGTCGGTACCGATCCGATCCCGGTCTGGTTTGGCGAAGACCAGGGCCGCTATCTCCTGACGCTGTCGATCGATCCCCACGGCGATGAATGGGACGCTATTCGCAAGCAGCAGGGCGAACTCGGCATCTTCGCGCCGTGGATCGGCTCGACGGGCGGCAACGCGCTGAAGCTCGGCGATGCCAGGGCAATCCCGGTCAGCGATCTGACCGCCGCCCATGAAGGCTGGTTCCCGCGCTTCATGGACCAGACCAGCTGACGAGAGCATGATCCCGAAAAGTGAAAACCGGTTTTCTCGGACAAACGGAAAGCCGTTTTGTCCAGAGATCCTGCTCAATCATAAGAAACTGGCCCTACGGGCGCTGCTTGCGGTCGTCTTCTGGCCGTCGCTGTTCTTTTTCTGGTGCCTCGGGCCGTTCGTCTTCTTCCTGCTGTCGACGACCTCGAGCGAGGTTTGCCCCAGGCTGGAAACACGCGCCGAGTTTCTCGCCGCGGCCAACGATACGCTTCCGATGCTGGTCCTGCAGAACCTCATCTATGCGGTTCCGGTTGTCTGCCTGGTGCTTTGGAACTGGCTCATGCCGGACCAGGCGCGGACAAGACACGTCGTCACCTGCATCAAGCTTTTCGCCGTCTCGGCCGTTTTGGGGGCCTTGTGGGAGTATGGCTCTTCGCTTGTCTGCGATGGCTACGGCCAGCCGTTCTTCTCGCCCGCCTGGCGGGTGACCAGCTATCTGCCGATCGCCAACCTGGCGGTCAACACTCCGCTCTACGTGCTGGTTTTCAGTCTGGGCCGCGCCTTCTCGATGCGCGAGGACGAGCCGGCGCAGGGGCCGGGTGAAACCATCTCCTGAACACCAACAGAACGAACTCCGGACGGAACCGCTTCAATCCGGATTGGAAAGGCTTTAGGCTCGCCCGACTCTCATCGCATGGGCCGCCGCGCCGCCGCCCTCCCGGAACAGGAATTTCTGCAATGGCAATGGACGCCCACGATATCGAAAAACTGATCAAGGACGGCATACCGGACGCCCGCGTGACGATCCGCGATCTCGCCGGCGATGGCGACCACTACGCGGCCGAAGTCGTGGCCGAGAGCTTTCGGGGAAAGAGCCGCGTTCAGCAGCACCAGATGGTCTATGACGCGCTGAAGGGCAATATGGGCGGCGTGCTGCACGCGCTGGCGCTGCAGACCAGCGTTCCCGACTGAGGCATTTCCACCCGACAAGCTTGGCCCAAAACAGCCCATTCTTTGCGCCATTCGGGTGATGGCATGGCTAAAGTCTTGTTTCGGGCAACCTATGGGTTTATTTGAAAGACATGCTTCGAGCCTGACTCCCACAGGCGTGAAAGGATATTCCATGAGCGGTATCAACGACTACATCGACAACGAAGTGAAGGGCAACGACGTCGTCCTTTTCATGAAGGGCACGCCCGGCTTTCCGCAATGCGGGTTTTCCGGCCAGGTCGTCCAGATCCTCGACTATATCGGCGCCGACTACAAAGGCGTGAACGTCCTGGACTCCGCCGAACTGCGCCAGGGCATCAAGGATTATTCCAACTGGCCGACGATCCCGCAGCTCTATGTCAAGGGCGAATTCGTCGGCGGCTGCGATATCATTCGCGAAATGTTCCAGGCCGGCGAGTTGCAGACCTTCCTGGTCGAGAAGGGCGTCAGCGTCAAAGGCGCCGCCTAATTCAGCCAAGGCATGTCGACACCGACATGCCTTGGGCACCGGGGCAGCCCACCTCGGTAATTTTACATCCCGGCTCCCGGGACTAGGACGAGGCAATGCGCCGGCCCGCCGGCGCGTTTTCGTTTGAGAGATCGGACTTGCCGTGGACCAGCAGAAATCAGCGCCGCAGGGGGCAAGCGCCTTGCCCGGAGTGAGCAAATTGCCCATTCCGCGCTGGGAGTTCATCGCGCTCTGCGCGGCGCTGATGGCGCTCAATTCGCTGGCCATCGACATCATGCTGCCCGCGCTGCAGCAGATTGGCGCCTCGCTCGGCGTCGAGAATGAAAACCACCGGCAATATGTGATCACCGCCTACATACTGGGTTTCGGCGGTGGCCAACTGTTCTTCGGGCCGATCTCGGACCGGTTCGGACGCCGTTCGCCGCTCGTCGCCGGCCTGATCATCTATGTGGCCGCGGCCGCCGCGGCCGCCATCGCGCCCAGCTTTGAAACACTTTTGCTATGTCGTGTCGTGCAAGGCATCGGCGCGGCCGCCACGCGCGTCATCGCGGTCTCGATCGTGCGCGATACATTCGATGGCCGGCGTATGGCCGAAGTCATGTCGCTGATCTTCATGGTGTTCATGGCCATTCCGGTCGTGGCGCCGGGCATCGGGCAGTTCGTCATGCTGTTCGCGACCTGGCATTGGATATTCGTCACCATGGCCGTCGGCGCCTTGATCGTGTCGGCATGGTCGCTGCTGCGCCTGCCCGAGACGCTGCATCCCGAATATCGCCGGGCACTGACGGTCTCCTCCATTGTCGGCGGCTTCCGCATCGTGCTCACCAACCGCATCGCGCTCTGCTATGCCTTCGCCAGCACGTTCATCTTCGGTGCCATGTTCGGCTTCATCGCCTCGGCGCAGCAGATCTATGTCAACGTCTTCAACGTCGGCGAGATGTTTCCCGTCATCTTCGCCGGTGTCGCGGGCGTGCTCGCCTTCTCCAATTATCTCAACTCGCGCCTCGTCGGCCGCGTCGGCATGCGCCGCCTGTCGCAAAGCGCGCTGCTGCTGTTTCTGGTGATCAGCCTGGCCTGGCTGGTGGTTTCGTTGGAAACGAAGATGCCGCTCTGGCTGTTCATCACCTTCTTTGCCAGCGCCATGCTGCCGTTTGGCTGCCTCGGCGCCAATTTCAACGCGTTGGCCATGGAGCCGCTTGGCCAACTGGCCGGCACGGCGTCATCCATCCTGGGTTTCATGCAGACGTTTCTCGGCGGCATTCTCGGCACGCTGATCGGCCAGGCTTTCAACGGCACGGTGACGCCACTGGCCGCCGGGTTCTGCAGCGTCTCGGTTGCCGCGCTGCTGATGATCCTGATTGCCGAGCGCGGCAAGATGTTCCAGCCGCAGAACGCACCCGTCTCAGGGCACGTCACCGACCTGCACTAGATCTGCCGCAGACGCCGCGTGGAACTTAACCTATTGCGCCCACAGCTCGCGGCGCAGCTCCTGCCAGCTGTCCTGGTCCGGCGCGACAAGCAGGCCGCCGTCGACATGCGAGGGCAGATAGGCGCTGCCGTCGATGCGCGCGGCATGGCCGCCGGCTTCCTGATGGATCAGCACGCCGGGCAGGTGATCCCAGGGCATCAGCTTGTTGTAGACGACAAAATGCGCGTGCCCGCTCGCCAGCAGGCGATATTCGTGCGCAGCGCAGCGATAGGCGAACTGCGACAGTGCCTTGGTCTGGTTGCGTGCAAGGCGTGAGCGCTCCGGTTCGTCGAGATATTGCCAGGAGACCGCGCCGGTCATCTGCGAGATCGGCACGGGTGCCGCCACATGCACTTTCTCCAGGCTGCCGTGGGCATGCCTGATATGGCTGCCGGCGCCCCTGGCGGCGATGAGCCAGTCCTTGCCCACCGGATCATGGATGATGCCCGCGACCGTCTCGCCCCTGACCACGACCGCCAGCATGACGCCGAACAGCGGTACGCCGGATGCGAAATTGAAGGTGCCGTCCACCGGATCGATGGCGAATGCCAGTTCGGCATCGCCCAAGCCATCGAGCAGCGCCGGATTTTCGGAACAGGCCTCCTCGCCCACCATCATGGCCGAGGGATAGCGCTCGCGCAGCCTGGCGGTGATCAGCCGCTCGGCGTTGACATCCGCCTCCGTCACCAGGTCAGCCGCGGAAGTCTTCTGGCGGATATCGCCATCGCCCAATCGGCGAAAGCGCGGCATGATTTCGGCTTGGGCTGCCTCGGCCAGAATGCCGGCCAGCCAGTCGATCGCGGTATCGTCAAATGTCATCGGAAATGTCTTGCCTGGTCGCGAGGGTTTCATTGAGGGCGGCGAAATCGAACAGTTTTCGGTCGAGCAAATGCGACGGCCTGGTGTTGGACAGAGCGCGGATCATCGTGTCCTTGCGGCCAGGCATGCGCTTTTCGATGTCTTCGAGCATCGCCTTCATGGCGTTGCGTTGCAGCCCTTCCTGGCTGCCGCAGAGATCGCAAGGGATGATCGGGAACCGCATCGCGGCAGCGAATTTCTCCAGGTCGACCTCGGCGCAGTAGCTCAGCGGCCGCAACACCATGACGTCGCCGTCGTCGTTGAGCAGTTTTGGCGGCATGGCGGCAAGCCGGCCGCCATGGAACAGGTTCATGAAGAAGGTCTCGAGGATATCCTCGCGATGATGGCCGAGGACCAGGGCCGAGCAGCCCTCCTCGCGGGCGATCCTGTAGAGATGGCCGCGCCGCAGCCGCGAGCACAGCGAGCAATAGGTGCTGCCCTCCGGGAGCTTGTCGGTGACGACCGAGTAGGTGTCCCGGTATTCGATCCGGTGGGCTATGCCGTTGGCGTCGAGATAGTCGGGCAGGATGTGCTTGGGGAAATTCGGCTGACCCTGGTCGAGGTTGCAGGCCAGCAACTCGACCGGCAGCATCCCGCGCCATTTGAGATCAAGCAGCATCGCAAGCAGACCGTAGGAATCCTTGCCGCCCGACAGCGCGACCAGCCAGCGCTCGCCGGGCTTCATCATCGAAAAATCCTCGATCGCCTGGCGGGTCAGCCGCAGCAGCCGCTTGCGCAATTTGTTGAACTCGACCGAGGACGGCACATCAGCGAACAGTGGATGGAAACCACCGTCGGCGACCGGTTCAAGGGTTTCGATGTCTGGCAGCATGTTCATGGCGCGACGGCCCCGGAAATGTGACTTCCGCCCGGATTAACGCATCGGCCGGAAAATCGAAACGGCAAAGCGGATGCCCGAAAACAAAAAGGCCGCCTCGAAGGCGGCCTTTCCGATATCGCAGAAAAGCGTTCGCTTAGCGCGAGTAGAATTCGACGACCAGGTTCGGTTCCATCTGCACGGCGAATGGAACGTCGACGAGGCCCGGGATGCGCGAGAAGGTCGCGACCATCTTGTTGTGATCGGCTTCGATGTAGTCCGGCACGTCGCGCTCGGCGAGCCCGACCGACTCCAGAACGATGACCAGCTGCTTCGACTTTTCGCGCACTTCGATGACATCGCCCGGCTTGCAGCGGTACGAGCCAATGTTGACGCGCTTGCCGTTGACGTTGACGTGGCCGTGGTTGACGAACTGACGGGCGGCGAAGATGGTCGGTACGAACTTGGAGCGGTAGACGACCGCGTCGAGACGCGATTCGAGCAGGCCGATCAGGTTCTCCGAGGTGTCGCCCTTGCGGCGGTCGGCCTCTTCATAGACCTTGCGGAACTGCTTTTCCGAAACATCGCCATAGTGACCCTTCAGCTTCTGCTTGGCGCGCAGCTGCAGGCCGAAATCGGAAAGCTTGCCCTTGCGGCGCTGGCCATGCTGGCCGGGGCCGTATTCACGCTTGTTGACCGGGGACTTCGGGCGGCCCCAGATATTTTCGCCGAGACGGCGGTCGATCTTGTACTTCGCGGATTCGCGCTTGCTCATCGCATTCCCTTTTCAAAACAACACACCCGGCACCTCATGGTCCGGGTGAAGGAAACGCGCCCTCCTCTGGCCTCCGTTTTCGAGACCTGACAGGGTTTTCCCACGCAACGCGGCGGAAAACCCACGGGACACGTCAGTTCAAACAAGGCCAGAAACAGAGAGGGTGACTGACTTTGCGTATATAAAAGAAACACCGGACATCGCTGCCCGGCATTGGCGGCTGGTTAAACCGAGATTTAACCGATGTCAAGCTTGTGAGTAGCGTGGCCAACCACAACCATGTAGCGTTTGCGACGTAGATGCGATGCCGGATTTGGCGGGAGGTTTTGCGCCAGCGGCACAGGAAGAAGGGACTGGAGCTAGAGGAGCCCAACTACATGAAGAAGTTCTTCCTTACCCTGGCAGGCGCGGCGGTGCTTGTAGGCTCGATGGCGGTGGCGCCGGATCCGGCCATGGCGCGCCATTGGCACGGCCACAAACAGGTCTGCCGGGTCATCGTCAAAAAGAGAGTGGTGTGGCGGCATGGTCATCGCAGGGTGATCGTCGAGAGGGTACGGCGCTGCCACCGCTGGTAGGCTGTTCAAGCAACAATCCCAAAGGGCCAGCAAACGCCGCTGGCCCTTTTTTATTTCCAAGACAGTCTGGCTCGAAGCGCTCAATCCTAGGACTTTTTCTCCGGTAGTCCCTTGCGCTTCGTCTCGGCGAATTCCTCGAGCTGCTTTTCATTCATCGATTCATACATGCCCTTGGAAGCGCCTTTGAGCTCGCTTTTCTTGGTCTCGCCACGTTTGGCGGAGAGTGCGGCGCCGGCGGCCTTCTGCTGGGCTTTCGAGGTGGCTGGCATGGCGGTTCTCCTTTGCTGTCAGGAGAAACGCCGCGCTTCGGCGGCGGTTCCAGCGCCAGTGGCCCATTCCGGTCCGCTCGGTGCCAGCCGGTGGCCGGCCTTGGCGATTTTCGTTGGTACCTTCCCGTGTCCGGAACCCCAGTGTAGGACGACTGAATGAAATCCCTGACCGATCCCTCACAGGCTCTCTCCACCGGCCTGGCGAAAATCCGCACCGAATTACACGTGCCGGATGGATTTCCAGCTGATGTAGTTGCCGCGGCGGAGGCGGCGGCCAAACGCGTGCCCGACCAGCATGCCGATCGAAAGGCGATGCCCTTCGTCACGCTCGATCCGGCTGCCTCCACCGATCTCGATCAGGCGTTCTCGATCGAGGCGAGCGGTGGTGATCTTCTGCTGCATTATGCCATTGCCGACGTGGCCTGGTTCGTCGAGGACGGCGACGCGGTGGATCTCGAAGCCTGGACGCGGGGCGAGACACTTTACTTGCCGGACGGCAAGGCCGGACTCTACCCGCCGGTGATTGCCGAGGGTGCGGCAAGCCTGTTGCCGGATGGACCCCGTCCAGCTGTTATCTTCACGGTCCGGATTGCGCAGGACGGTGCAACGAAGTTGGACGGTGCGGAGCGGGCAATCATTCAAAGCCGCGCCAAGCTCGCCTACGACAGCGTGAAGGCTTCCGACGTTCCGGCCGGCTTTGCCGAAATGGCGTTGCGCATGGCAAAGAACGAACAGCGTCGCGGGGCTTCCCGCGTCGACCCACCCGAGCAGGAGGTGGAAAGGCTTGCCGATGGCACATACCGGCTTTCGTTCAGACCGCTGCTGCAATCCGAGCAGGACAACGCAGCACTTTCGCTGGCCGCCAACATGGCGATTGCCGATGCCATGCTTGCGCACCACACCGGCTTGTTCCGGGTGATGTCGGGGCCGGATGCTTTCAAGGTTCAAAGATTGCGCAACGCGGCACAGGCTCTCGGACTGTCCTGGCCGGCCTCCACCGGTTTGCGAGACTATCAGCGAACCCTCGATCCGACCGATCCGCGACAAGCAGCACTGATGCTGGAAATCCGCCATGCAAGCCCCGGCGCGTCTTATCAAGCCTATCATGACGGCGTTATCCCATGGCATGAGGCCATGGCTGCGACCTATGCCCATGCAACGGCACCACTCCGACGGCTTGCCGATCGCCATGTCGTGCGCTGCGCGCTAGCCATCGCCAACGGCCAGCCCGTGCCCCAGGCTGTCACCGACGCGTTCGCCAGATTGCCGAAGGCTATGGGACGTGCGGATAGCCGCGCTTCGCAGATCAACCATGCAGCCATCGACCTTGCCGAGGCAATAATGCTCAGGGGACGCGAGGGGGAGATTTTCAAAGCCGTCGTCACCGACTTCGTCGACCATGGCGTGCGTGTTCAGCTTGCCGACATGCCTGTCGTCGCCACCGTAAAGGCCTCCGGCCTCAGACAGGGCGACGGTCTGACGCTAAGGCTGGTCCTGGCCGATCCGGATCAACGCAGCATCGTCTTCGAACCTGTTTGAATGGCGGGCAGTTCCGCCACTGTCTAAGTGCACGGTCAGCCCAAAGCCCTGCATAAGGCGGCTGACGGCGAAATCCGCCTTGCCCGAGGTGAAGACCGCGATATCGGGCTCGCCTTGCGGCAGCGCCCCATCGATGGGCGGCATTAGCGAAAGGACGCGCCGTGCGATCGCCTCGGCCGGATCGATCCAGTCGACCGGCCAGGGCGCCGTCTTGCGCATGCGGTTGACCAGAAAGGGATAGTGCGTGCAGGCCAGCACAACGATATCGGTGCGCATGCCGTCGCGCTCGATAAAGCACGGCGCGATCTCGGCGCGCACGGCCTCCTCGTCGACGAAGCCCTCGCGCATGTAGGCTTCGGACAGACCCGCCAGCCGGTCGCTGCCGACCAGGCGGACATGGCATTTCTGCGCCCATTTGGCGATCAGGTCGCGCGTGTACTGGCGCTTTACCGTGCCCGGGGTCGCCAACACCGAGACCAGGCCCGAGCGCGTGCGCTCGGCCGCCGGCTTGACCGCCGGCACCGTGCCGACGAAGGGATGGCCGGGAAAGGTATCGCGCAGCGCATCGATCACCAGCGTCGAGGCGGTGTTGCAGGCAATGACCGAAAGGGCCGGCGCAAACCGGTCGAGCAGTCTGGCGAACAGCTCCAGTATATGGGCCCGCAGCGCCGGCTCTTCCCAGGCGCCAAAGGGAAAGGCGGCATCGTCGGCGACATAGATGAAGCGACGGTCGGGCATCAGCACGCGCGCCTCGCGCAACACGGTGAGCCCGCCGACGCCGGAATCGAACATCAGGATCGGCTGGTCAGTCATTGTCGGTTCCCTTGCCGCCGAGCGGCGGCGTGTCCGCGTCGTCGCCACTAGCGTCCGGCACCACCCGGCCAGCAGCCTCCGCCTTGCGGGCGCGCGCGGCGGCCGCGGGCAAACGCCTCGGATCATCGCCCGGCGACCCATCGCCGCGCGGCATCGCCGGTGAGAACCGGTCTAGTGACGAGATGATGCCGCGCAACACCTTGAGCTCCGGTTCGGCAAAGCCGGCGCGCGTCAGCACGGCGCGCAGATTGTCGACCATTTTCGGCTTCTTCGGCGCCGGTCGGAAATAGCCGCGCGCCTCCAATGCGCCTTCCAGATAGGCGAACAGGCCGTGCAATTCTTCCTTGCTTGCAGGCTTCATCTCCGGCCCCGTAAAGTTTGTCCTGGTCTCGTCCTCCAGGCCCGACTTCATCCACTCATAGGACATCAGCAAGGCCGCCTGGGCGATGTTGAGCGAGGAGAAGTCGGGATCGACCGGGAAAGTGACGATCTCGTCGGCGAGGCCAACCTCGTCATTGTAGAGACCGAAGCGTTCGCGTCCGAACAGGATGCCGGTGCGTTGTCCCAATTCGTATCGGGCACGCAGCATCCTGCCTGCTTCCACCGGGCCGCGCACGGATTTGAAGCCGTCGCGCTGCCTGGCGGTAGTGGCGAAGACGAAGTTCAGGTCGGCGAGCGCCGTGGCCAGGTCGTCAAAAACCTTGACGGCATCAATGACATGGTCGGCACGGCTGGCGGCGGCGCGCGCCTTCTCGCTCGGCCAGCCGTCGCGCGGGTTGACTAGGCGCAGCTCCGAAAGTCCGAAATTGGCCATGGCGCGGGCGACCATGCCGATGTTCTCGCCAAGCTGCGGCTCGACCAGAATGATCGCCGGGCCGGCGGCTGCGGGGTTAGCGGAATCTTTGGTAATGGGCATGATTGTCAATGAACTGCTGTTTGCGGCATTTCAGCGTCCCCTGCCATATTCGACCGGGAAAATGAAGCATTCGCAAATGGCAGCGGTCACGGCCTCGCATTCGTGACCGATCGCCGTTTGCGTGGCCAAAAGCGCTTTGATATACGGGCGGCATCCCCGGCCAACGCCACGCGGGCAAGGCCGTCCCATTCCCAGCAACGA
The DNA here is from genome assembly GCF_006442215.1 of Mesorhizobium sp. B2-3-11. Lineage (NCBI taxonomy): Bacteria > Pseudomonadati > Pseudomonadota > Alphaproteobacteria > Hyphomicrobiales > Phyllobacteriaceae > Mesorhizobium > Mesorhizobium sp. B2-3-11. Next base: position 71,908 of record NZ_VFVS01000010.1, read on the forward strand.
GGCATTCTTTCCATGGCGAAGATCAAGGTGGCGAACCCGGTCGTCGAACTCGACGGCGACGAGATGACCCGCATCATCTGGCAGTTCATCAAGGACAAGCTGATCCACCCTTATCTCGACCTCAAGCTTGAATATTACGACCTCGGCATCGAGCACCGCGACGCCACCAACGACCAGGTGACGATCGATTCGGCCAACGCCATCAAGAAATACGGCGTCGGCGTGAAATGCGCGACCATCACCCCCGATGAGCAGCGCGTCGAGGAATTCAAGCTGAAGAAGATGTGGAAATCGCCCAATGGCACCATCCGCAACATTTTGGGCGGCACCATCTTCCGCGAGCCGATCATCATGAAGAACGTGCCGCGCCTGGTGCCCGGCTGGACCAAGCCGATCATCGTCGGCCGTCACGCCTTCGGCGACCAGTATCGCGCCACCGATTTCCGCTTCCCCGGCAAGGGCAAGCTGACGATCAAATTCGTCGGCGAGGATGGCCAGGTGATCGAGCATGACGTGTACGATGCGCCCGGCGCCGGTGTCGCCATGGCCATGTACAATCTAGACGAGTCGATCCGCGAATTTGCCCGGGCGTCGCTGAACTACGGCCTGCTGCGCAATTATCCGGTCTACCTGTCGACCAAGAACACCATCCTCAAGGCCTATGACGGCCGCTTCAAGGACATATTCCAGGAGGTCTACGAGGCTGAATTCGAGGCCGAGTTCAAGTCAAAGAAACTTTGGTACGAGCACCGCCTGATCGACGACATGGTGGCGTCGAGCCTGAAATGGTCGGGCGGCTATGTCTGGGCCTGCAAGAACTATGACGGCGACGTTCAGTCCGACACCGTTGCGCAGGGTTTTGGGTCGCTCGGCCTGATGACCTCGGTGCTGATGACGCCGGATGGCAAGACCGTCGAAGCCGAAGCCGCGCACGGCACTGTCACCCGCCACTATCGCCAGCATCAGAAGGGCGAGGAAACCTCGACCAATTCGATCGCCTCGATCTTCGCCTGGACACGGGGCCTGGCGCACCGCGCCAAGCTCGACGACAACGCCGAACTGAAGCGTTTTTCCGAGACCCTGGAAAAGGTCTGCATCCAGACCGTCGAGAGCGGTTTTATGACCAAGGACCTGTCGCTTTTGATTGGCCCCGACCAGCCTTGGTTGTCGACCACCGGCTTCCTCGACAAGATCGACGAGAATTTGCAGAAGGCGATGGCGTAGGCACCCGCAGTTCCAAATGCCGAAGGCTCCGAAAGGAGCCTTCGGTTTTTTGGGGCCGGCGAAAGCAAAGGGCTGACAGCGTGACCAAGCCAATCCTCTATGGCGCGGACTACAGTGTGTATGTGCGCATCGCGCGGATGGCGCTGGCGGAGAAAGGCATCGACTGCGAGCTGGTGCCGCTCGACATCTTCGCCTCCGAGGGGGTCCCGGCTTGGTATCTCGAACACCATCCGTTCGGCCGCATTCCGGCCCTCGAGCACGACGGGTTCCGCCTCTTCGAGACCAGCGCGATCGCTCGCTATGTCGACGAGGCCTTCGATGGGCCGGCGCTGCAGCCTGCCGATGTGCGCGGCCGCGCCAGGATGGGCCAGATCATCGGCATGCTCGATGCCTATGCTTATCGGGCGATGGTCTGGGACGTCGCTGTCGAGCGGCTGGAAAAAGAAGCTCCCGACGAGGCGCTGATCGCCGGCGGGCAGCGGCAAGCCGAAATAGTGCTCAGGGTGCTGACCTCGCTGAAGACACAAGGGCCATGGCTGCTTGGCGACCAGCTGACGTTGGCCGACCTGCATGCGGCGCCGATGATCGGCTATTTCGTCAGGGTTGCCGAAGGACGCGACTTGCTGGGGCGGTTTGCGGGTATCCGGGACTGGTATGCGCGTGTCTCGGTGCGTGCAAGCTTTGCGCGCACCGACAAGGTTAGTTGACAAGGATTGAGATGGCTTCGGGGCGGCGCCCCTCCCAACCGTCGTAATAAGTCCAATCCGACGCTTACGCTGCCTCGAGCGCCGCCCTTACCGCCGCGATCGCATCGTTGGCTTTCGACGCGTCCGGTCCGCCGGCCTGGGCCATGTCGGGACGGCCGCCGCCGCCCTGCCCGCCCAATGCGGCGGAGGCGACGCGCACCAAGTCGACGGCGCTGAAGCGGTTGACGAGATCATCGGTGACGGCGACCACGACGCTCGCCTTGTTGTCCTCGCCAGCGCCAACGAACACGACGACGCCAGAGCCCAACGAAGTCTTGCCGGCGTCGGCCAGCGGCTTCAAATCCTTCGGCGAGACGCCGGAAACCGCCTTGCCGAGGAAGCCGACGCCAGCGACGATCTCGTTGGCGGCCGGGGCATCGGCAGGCGACCCGCCGCCCAGCGCCAGCTTCTTGCGCGCTTCGGCCAGGTCCTTCTCGAGCTTCTTGCGCTCTTCGAGCAGCGCTTCGACGCGCGCTGGCACATCCGCCGGCGAGATCTTCAGCGTGGCAGCGGCCGCCTTCAGCCGCCTGTCCTGCTCGTCGAGATGTTTTCGCGCGGCTTCGCCTGTCAGCGCCTCGATGCGGCGCACGCCTGCGGCGACCGCGCCGTCCGAAACGATGCGCACCAAGCCGATATCGCCGGTCGCCCTGACATGCGTGCCGCCACAAAGCTCGACCGAATAAGGCCGGTTGGCCTTAGCGCCATGAACGCCCGTGCCCATCGAGACGACGCGCACCTCGTCACCATACTTCTCGCCGAACAGCGCCATCGCGCCCTCAGCAATGGCGTCGTCGACCGACATCAGGCGCGTGGTCACCGGGCTGTTCTGGACGACGATCTCGTTGGCCATGCGCTCGACCTCTTCGAGCTCCTGCGGAGAGATCGGCTTGTTGTGGGAGATATCGAAACGCAGGCGCTCGGGCGCGACCAGCGAGCCTTTTTGAGCGACATGGGTGCCCAGCACCTCGCGCAGCGCCTCATGGATCAGATGCGTGGCGGAATGGTTGGCGCGTAGCCTGGAACGCCTGGCATGATCAACCTTCAGTTCGACCGCGGCACCCGTCTTGACCGTGCCTGCGATCACCTTGCCGAGATGCACAAACAGACCATCGGCCTTCTTCTGCGTATCGGAAATCTCGATCGAGAACCCCTCACCCGAGATTACGCCGGTGTCGCCCATCTGGCCGCCGGATTCGCCATAGAACGGCGTCTGGTTGATGACCACGGCGACCGCATCGCCCTTGGCGGCGCTGTCAACGGTCTTGCCGTCCTTGACCAGCGCCTGGATGAGGCCCTCAGCCTGCTCGGTTTCGTAGCCGAGGAATTCGGTGGCGCCGGTTTTTTCGCGCACGGAGAACCAAACCGTTTCGGTGGCGGCCTCGCCGGACCCGGCCCAGTGCTTACGCGCCTCCGCCTTCTGCTGCTCCATCGCATTGGTGAATCCGGCAAGATCGACCGAAATGCTGCGCTGGCGCAGCGCGTCCTGTGTCAGGTCGAGCGGAAAGCCATAGGTGTCGTAGAGCTTGAATGCCGTCTCGCCATCCAGCATGTCGCCGGCGCCGAGCTTCTCCGTCGCCTCGGAGAGCAGCCCGAGGCCGCGCACCAGCGTCTTGCGGAACCGTGTCTCCTCGAGTTTCAAGGTCTCGGTAATCATCGTTTCGCCGCGCACCAGTTCCGGATAGGCCTGGCCCATCTCGCGCACCAGCGCCGGCACCAGCTTCCACATCAATGGATCGCGGGCGCCGAGCAGCTGCGCATGGCGCATGGCGCGGCGCATGATGCGACGCAGCACATAGCCGCGGCCTTCATTCGACGGCAGCACGCCGTCGGCGACCAAGAAGGAGGACGAGCGCAGGTGATCGGCAATGACGCGGTAGGAGGAAACCGTTTCCGCATCGGGTGCGCGCCCAAGCGCGGAGGACGCAGCATCGATCAAATGACGGAACAGGTCGGTCTCGAAGATGCTCTCCACCCCCTGCAGGATGGATGCCATGCGCTCCAGGCCCATGCCGGTGTCGATCGACGGGCGCGGCAGGTCAACGCGCTCCTCCTTCGTCACCTGCTCATACTGCATGAACACCAGATTCCAGAATTCAAGGAACCGGTCGCCATCCTCCTCCGGACTGCCGGGAGGGCCGCCCCAGATGTGCTCACCACGGTCGATGAAGATTTCCGAGCACGGGCCGCAGGGTCCGGTATCGCCCATCGCCCAGAAATTGTCCGAGGTCGGGATGCGGATGATGCGATCGTCGGAGAAACCGGCGATCTTTTTCCAGAAATCGGCCGCCTCATCGTCGGTGTGGTAGACGGTGACCAGCAGCTTATCCTTCTTCAGCCCGAATTCCTTGGTGATGAGGTTCCAGGCAAGCTCGATGGCGCGCTCCTTGAAATAATCGCCGAAGGAGAAATTGCCGAGCATCTCGAAAAAGGTCAGGTGGCGCGCGGTATAGCCGACGTTGTCGAGATCGTTGTGCTTGCCGCCGGCGCGAACGCTTTTCTGGGCGGTGGTGGCACGCGAATAGGGCCGCTTCTCCAAACCGGTGAAGACGTTCTTGAACTGCACCATGCCGGCATTGGTGAACATCAATGTCGGATCGTTGCGCGGCACGAGCGGGCTCGAGGCCACGACCTCGTGGCCCTCCTTGCGGAAATAGTCGAGAAATGTCGACCGGATCTCGTTCACGCCACTCATGGATACTGCCTTTTCAAGAGAGCCGCCGGCCGGACCGGCGGGAGATGGCTCTGTGTTTTCTAGAAGATGGAGTTGGCCTTTTAGCCGTAGCTCTTGACCCTGTCCAGAAACACGGAATTGGGCCAATTCGCGCTTTGCACCGGCACTTACGCAGGCACGCAAACGAAAACCGCCGGCGCGAAGGCCGGCGGTTTGGAACGCGGTACTACAGAACTCTGTTACTTAAGCATCAGATAATAGGCTGGATTTATGGCCAAACTCTGGCGTTGCCCTACATCGCGCCGGCTTCGTCCTCAAAACCATCATCGCCATTGCCCTCTGAGCCACCGTTTTCGAGGAACTTTTCGGCGATCAACCCGGCATTCTGCCTAAGCGCCAGTTCGATCTCGCGCGCGGTGTCGGGATTGTCGCGCAGGAACAGTTTGGCGTTCTCGCGGCCCTGGCCGAGACGCTGCGAATTATAGGAGAACCAGGCGCCCGACTTCTCGACCACACCGGCCTTGACGCCGAGATCGACCAGTTCGCCGGTCTTGGAGACACCCTCGCCATACATGATGTCGAACTCGACCACCTTGAAGGGCGGCGCCAGCTTGTTCTTGACCACCTTGACGCGGGTCTGGTTGCCCACCACCTCGTCGCGATCCTTGACCGAGCCAATGCGGCGGATGTCGAGACGCACCGAGGCGTAGAATTTCAGCGCGTTGCCGCCGGTCGTCGTCTCGGGCGAACCGAACATGACGCCGATCTTCATGCGGATCTGGTTGATGAAGATGACCATGGTGTTGGAGCGCGAGATCGAGGCGGTCAGCTTGCGCAGCGCCTGGCTCATCAGGCGGGCTTGCAGGCCCGGCAAGGAATCGCCCATCTCGCCCTCGATTTCGGCGCGCGGCGTCAGCGCCGCCACCGAATCGACCACCAGCACGTCGATGGCGCCGGAACGCACCAGCGTATCGCAAATCTCCAGCGCCTGCTCGCCGGTGTCGGGCTGCGAGATCAGCAGGTTTTCAAGATCGACGCCGAGTTTGCGGGCGTAAACCGGATCGAGCGCGTGCTCGGCATCGACGAAGGCGCAGATGCCGCCCTTCTTCTGGGCTTCGGCCACGGTATGCAGGGCCAGCGTCGTCTTGCCCGAGCTTTCCGGCCCGTAGATCTCGATGATACGGCCGCGCGGCAGACCGCCGACGCCGAGCGCGATGTCGAGGCCGAGCGACCCGGTCGGCACCGTTTCGATCTCGACGACCTGCTCGTTGGCGCCGAGCCGCATGATCGAGCCCTTGCCGAAAGCCCGCTCGATTTGCGACAGCGCCGCATCCAGAGCCTTTGATTTGTCCACTGCCTTATCCTCTACCAGCCGCAAAGAATTCTGAGCCATGATACATCACCCCTTGGTCGTCAATGAAGGCCGGACAATCCGTAATCCTTGTCAATTTGTACCTTTTTTGTTCTCATTTGGCAAGGGGGTGACAACCAATTGAAAAACAAGCGATATCCTGATTTGTTCTTTTTTTGTCTCGCAAACCCGGGCAGGAACAGGCTCCGCCCGGGCAGGAACAGGCCGCGCATTGGGCCAGACGGCTCGATCGTATCGCCCGGCCGAATCGCCGTCCTGCATGCGAAGCTCTGTCGCGCACTCTAGCGCTTGTGCGGTCCCAACAACAAAGGTCATATCGCCGCCATGGTGGATTCGTTGAAGGTACTGGCCGTGGGCGGTGCCCATATCGACCGGCGTGGCCAGGTGTCCGGCCCCTATGTGCCGGCCGCCTCCAATCCCGGCACGATGCGCGAGGATGTCGGCGGTGGCGTCTTCAATGCGTTGCGCAGCATGGTGCGGCGCGGCCTCTGCGCATCGCTGCTTTCGGTGCGCGGTGGCGATGCGTCAGCCGATACGGTTTCACGGGCCATCGCCGAGGCAGGCATCGCCGATCTTTCGGCGGTGTTCCTCGATCGTGCCACGCCGAGCTACACAGCGCTGATCGATCGCGAGGGCGAATTGATCGTCGGCTTTGCCGACATGGCGCTGTACGACCTGGCTTTTCCCAAGCAGATCAGACGTTCCAAGATACGCCAGGAAGTGGCCGCCGCCGATGCCATCCTGTGCGACGCCAACCTGCCGTCGGCCGCACTGGAGGGGTTGCTGTCGCTCGCCGCCGGCAAACCGGTTTTCGCCATCGCGATTTCGCCAGCCAAGGTGACGCGGCTGATACCGGTGCTCGGCGGGCTGGCCCAACTCTTCATGAACCGACGGGAGGCCGCTGTGCTGGCCGGCGTCAATGCAGGTGTCGGCGAGCAGGAAATGATCGACGGATTGCGGTTCAGCGGCCTTGCCAGCGGCGTGGTCACGGCAGGCAGTGGCCCTGTGCTGGGTTTCGACGGCACGGGCGCCTTTTCGATCCTGCCGCCTGCTCCGAGAAAAGTTGCCGATGTCACCGGCGCCGGCGACGCACTGGCGGGCGCGACGGTCGCGGCACTGCTGCGCGGCCTGCCATTGCGCCAGGCCCTGCGCGAAGGCGTCGCGGCGGCAACGTTGACCATCGAAAGCGCCAATGCGGTGCCCGAATTCACCGCGGCGAGTTTCGCGGAGGCGCTGGCCCTTGTGCCGGATGCCAGGGAAGTGGCATGAGACCGGCAAATCCATAGAGCGCAGTGGATGCGCCGCACTCCGGATTGGAGATCAGAGATGACGCCAGAAACCGCCCGCCCTTTCATCGATATCCACGCACCGGTAGGGCAAGCCCTGGCCGCCGGGCGTCCGGTGGTGGCGCTCGAAAGCACCATCATCACCCATGGCATGCCCTATCCCGACAATGGCGCCATGGCGGCCAATGTCGAGAAGATCATCAGTGACGGCGGCGCGGTGCCGGCGACGATCGCCGTGATTGGCGGCCGCATCAAGATCGGCCTCTCCGACGGCGAGCGCGAATCGCTGGCGATGACGGGTGACGCCATGAAGCTGTCGCGCGCCGATCTCGGCTTCGCCGTCGCGCAAGGCCGCACCGGGGGCACCACGGTCGCAGCGACCATGATCGCGGCTGACATGGTCGGGATAAAAGTATTCGCCACCGGCGGCATCGGCGGCGTGCACAAGGGCGCGGAAAAGAGTTTCGACATCTCGGCCGACCTCGATGAACTGGCGCGCACGCCGGTCATCGTCGTCTCGGCCGGCGCCAAAGCGATCCTCGACATCGAAAAGACGCTGGAAGTGCTGGAGACGCGCGGCGTGCCTGTGGTTGGCCATGGCTGCGAGACGATGCCCGCCTTCTGGTCGCGGCAGTCGCCGTTCCGGGCGCCATTGACCCTGCACAAGCCGGAAGACATCGCGCATTTCTATCAGACGCGCCTGGCTCTGGGTTTGGGCGGCGGCTTGCTGGTTGCCAATCCGGTGCCGGAAAACCACGAAATCCCCGCTGAAGAAATGGCGGGCTACATCGAAGCCGCGCAGAAGGCGGCCGAGGCCCTCAACGTCACCGGCAAGGCGGTAACGCCGTTCCTGCTGGGAAAAATCCTCGAACTCACCGGCGGCCGCAGCCTGAAGACCAATATCGCGCTGGTCGAGAACAATGCAAGGCTGGCGGCTGAGATCGCCAAGGCCTTGTAGGTCACTTGCCGGCGCGCCGCCCCGCCTCATAGGCGCGGCGTGCCCAGACCGTCATTTCGTCCGGATCGTCAAAAGCGCTGTCGGGAATGCTCCAGTAGGGCATCGCTACCAGCTTGCCGTGGCGCGTGCCGATATAGGTCCACTGCCGGCAGCCCGCGGCTTCGAAATCCGGTGCGCTTTGCTCGTCCGCCTTCAGCAGCAATTCGCCACGCAGGACAATGGCGACGATGACGCCGTCGAAATAGATGCCCTTGCCGCCGAACAGTTTTCGGATGCTGACCTGACCGAGGCCCTCGAACAGTTCAGCGATGCGTTCATTGTCCATGCCGCGATCATGTCACCGGCATTTGGCCTTGTCATCGCCGCAACCAAAATCATGCTGACAGGTTGTGGCTATCCTGTCGGAGTTTTTGCCATGCCTGTGCTGCTCAAGGGGTCCTGTCGCTGCAACGCCGTGCGTTTCGAGGTGGAAAGCCACACGCCCGTGCCATTCATGCTGTGCTACTGCTCGATCTGCCGCAAGCAGCAGGGCGGCGGCGGTTTCGCCATCAATCTAGGCGCCGACTACGAAACGCTGAACATCAGGGGCAAGAGAAACCTTGGCGTCTATCGCGCCGAGATCGAGGACGACGAGCATCCCAATTGCGAGGTCTCGACCGGCGAGCGCAATTTTTGCCGCAAATGCGGGTCAGCGCTGTGGCTCTACGACCCGACCTGGCCGGAACTGGTGCATCCCTTCGCCTCGGCGATCGACAGTGACCTGCCGAAGCCGCCCGAAAAAGTGCATCTGATGCTGAAATACAAGGCGAACTGGGTCGAGCCCGATATCGGGCCGAAGGACAAGGTGTTCGACGTCTATCCCGAGGAATCGATCGCCGACTGGCACAAGCGGACAGGCATGTGGGTGGATTAGCTTTCTTCACCCCGTAAACGGGGCGAAGGAAATGCTCAGGCCGAAGCGCGCGCCTCGGCCAAGACTTTCAGATCGGCCGGTTTCAATTCGACCGATTCGCCGCAGCCGCAGGCCGAGCTCTGGTTCGGGTTGCGGAAGGTGAAGCCGGTGCGCAGCGTCGTCTGCTCGAAATCCATCTCGGTGCCGAACAGGAAAAGTGCTGCTTCCGGCGCGACATAGACATGGGCGCCGTCGCGTTCGATGTGGTCGTCCTTGGCGTTGGGCTCGGTCACCAGGTCGACCGTGTATTCCATGCCGGCGCAGCCGCCCTTCTTGATGCCGAGACGAATCCCATGCGCGTTATCGCGCGTGGCGACGATCTCGCGCACCCGGTCGGCGGCCTTTTCGGTCATCGTGATGACGGCAAATCGTCCCATGTTTTTCCTTCTCCATTCCATGCAGGTTCAAGGCCTGCCGAATGAGTCCTCACCTAAAATGGTGAAGTTTTACCATTGGCGCAAGTGTACCGGGCTCGCTGCTAGTACCAGCCCACCGCCACCTGCGCCTCTTCCGACATGCGATCGGGCGTCCAGGGCGGATCGAAAGTCATGTTGACTTCGACGCCAGACACGCCTTCGACGGCGCCGACAGCATTTTCCACCCAGCCGGGCATTTCGCCGGCCACCGGGCAGCCGGGCGCGGTCAGCGTCATGTCGATCTTGACCGAGCGGTCGTCCTCGACGTCGATCTTGTAGACGAGGCCGAGCTCGTAGATGTCGGCCGGGATTTCCGGGTCGTAGACCGTCTTCAGCGCCGAGACGATGTCATCGGTCAGCCGCGCCAGTTCATCGGCCGGGATGCCCGAGGCGGAAACGACGCTGTTGCCGGCGTTTTCCGGCGTAGCCTCGGTGGTGGTGCTCACATCATCCATGGTCGTCACCCGAAAAACTTGCGCGCTTTTTCAAGCGCCTCGGCCAAAGCGTCGACTTCGGCCCTGGTATTATACATGCCGAACGATGCCCTGCATGTGGAGGTTACGCCAAAGCGTTTCAACAGCGGCTGGGCGCAATGGGTGCCCGCGCGGACAGCCACGCCTTGCCTGTCTATCACCATCGAGACGTCATGGGCATGAATACCTCTTAGTTCGAAGGAGATGATGGCGCCCTTGCCAGGCGCATCACCGAAGATGCGCAGCGAATTGATGGCGCGCAGGCGCTCATGGGCATAATTCTTGAGGTCTTCCTCGTGTGCCGCGATGCGCTCACGGCCGACAGTGTCCATGTAGTCGAGCGCGGCACCCAGTCCGATCGCCTGGACGATCGGCGGCGTGCCGGCTTCGAAGCGGTGCGGCGGGTCGTTGTAGGTGACGATATCTTCCGTCACCTCCTCGATCATCTCGCCGCCGCCCATGAAGGGCCGCATGCCGGCGAGACTATCCTTCTTGCCGTAGAGCACGCCGATGCCCGAGGGGCCGTAGACCTTGTGGCCGGTAAAGACGAAGAAATCGCAATCGAGATCCTGCACGTCGATGGGCATGTGCACGGCGCTCTGGCTGCCGTCGACAAGCACCGGAATGCCGCGGGCGTGAGCGATCCGGACGATCTCCTTGATTGGCGTCACCGTACCCAGTGCATTCGACATCTGCGTGATGGCGACTAGCTTGGTGCGGTCGGTCAGGCGTTTTTCGAATTCCTCGATGTGGAAGACACCGAGGTCGTCGACAGGGACCCAGACCAGCTTGGCGCCCTGGCGTTCGCGGATGAAATGCCACGGCACGATGTTGGAATGGTGCTCCATGATCGACAGCACGATCTCGTCGCCCTCGCCGATATTAGGCATGCCATAGCCATAGGCGACGGTGTTGATGGCCGAGGTCGTGTTCGAGGTGAAGACGATGTTGTCGGTGCTTGGCGCGTTGAGGAAACGGCGCACCGTTTCTCGCGCCTTTTCATAGGCGTCGGTGGCGGCATTGGAAAGGAAATGCAGGCCGCGATGGACGTTGGCATACTCCTGGCTGTAAGCGTGCTCGATGGTATCCAGCACCACCTGCGGCTTCTGCGCCGAGGCGCCGTTGTCGAGATAGACGAGCGGCTTGCCATAGACTTCGCGCGACAGAATCGGAAAGTCACGGCGGATCGCCTCGACGTCGTAGGGGCTGGTTTCGATCTTCTGGTCCATCACAACTTCATCGCCTCATTCTGCCGCGCACCCCTCATCCGACCGCTTCGCGGCCACCGCCCAGGGCGAGTCACTGGCCTCGCCCGCCCTTCAGGCCCCACAAGGGGAGAAGGAAGAGCGCTTTACCTTCTCCCCTTGTGGGAGAAGGTGGATTGGCGCGTAGCGCCAAGACGGATGAGGGGTGGCTTAGCCAGGCCCCATCCAATTTAGCCGTGCGTCACGAACCACTCATCGAGCCGCGCTTCCAGCGCCTCGACGATCGCTGCGTCATCCAGTTCCTCGATAACCTCGGCGACGAACGCCTTGACGAGCAAGCCCCGCGCGCTCTTTTCGTCGACACCGCGCGCCATCAGGTAGAACAAATGGTCGTGGTCGATCTCGGTGACCGTCGCGCCATGGCCGCAGACGACGTCGTCGGCAAAGATCTCGAGCTCCGGCTTGGTCGAGAACTCCCCATCGTCCGACAAAAGCAGCGTGTTGCAAGCCATCTTGGCGTTGGTCTTCTGCGCATATTGATGGACGTTGATGCGGCCCTGGAACACGCCCCGCGCCTTGCCGGTCACCACATTGCGGATGACCTCGGTCGATGTCGTATGCGGTACGGTATGGTCGAGCACCATGGTGACGTCGGTATGGGTGTCGCCGGCCAGAAGATTGATGCCGCGCAGCTTGAAGTCGGCGCCTTCGCCCGTCGTCTTGACCATGATTTCCTGGCGCACCAGCCTGCCGCCGGCGTTCATGACGAACAGCGTCAGTTTGGCATCCTTGCCGATATGGGCCTTGAACTGCCCCAGATGTGTCGCCGTATCCGGCTGCTCCTGGACGACCAGCCAGGTCACCTCGGCGCCCGCGCCAAGCACGAGCTGGCTGACCGAGCTCGTCAGCGCCGCGCCCTCGCCGGCTTGACGCTCGACGATGACCGCCTTGGCGCCGGTGCCAACCCGCACCGGCAGGCGCACATGGGTCTGGCCACCGGCCTGCAGGTTCTGCAGCTCGATCGGCTTTTCCAGTTCAATACCGTCGGCGATATCGACAAAATAGCCGTCGGCAACGAAGGCCGTGTTCAGCGCGCCGATGGCATCGTCGCTGCCATAGGGATCGAGCCCCGGCGCGATGCTGCCATCGGTCAGTTTTTCGGACAGACGCTGGACGCTGACGCCGTCGACGACCGGCGCCTTGGCGCTTGATACCCCGTTCAACAGGGTCAGAACCGTCGAACCGTCGACGATTGGCGCGATGGCTTTGGCGGCGGCGGCCGGATCGAAGTCCGGCACCGCACCCAACAGCCGGCGCAGGTCGGTATAGTGCCAGGATTCGATGCGCCGCGTCGGCAGGCCGTGCTTGACCGCTTCGATGGCGTCGTCGCGCTTCAGCATCACCGCGCCGTCTCCCGGCAAAAGCGACAGCCGTTCGCCGAAGGCGTCGATCAACGCTGTCTCGGCCGGTGTCCGCTGCGGTTGTGTGTGCATATTCATCAGTCTCGCCTGTCTTCTGGAACAAAATGACTTGGCACGTTACGCGGCTTGCCCGATGACGCCGGCATAGCCGTTCGCTTCAAGATCGAGCGCCAGCGACTTGTCGCCCGACTTGATGACCTGGCCCCTGTAGAGCACATGCACGCTATCAGGCACGATGTGTTCGAGCAGGCGCTGGTAGTGGGTGATAACCAGGAACGCCCTGTCCGGCGAGCGCAGTGCGTTGACGCCATCCGAGACAATCTTCAGCGCATCGATGTCGAGGCCGGAATCGGTCTCGTCGAGCACGCATAGTTTCGGCTCCAGGAGCTTCATCTGCAGGATCTCGGCGCGCTTCTTCTCGCCGCCGGAGAAGCCGACATTGAGCGGCCGCTTCAGCATCGCCATATCCATGCTGAGCGAGGCGGCGGCTTCCTTCACCCGCTTCAGGAATTCCGGGATCTTCAGCGGTTCCTCGCCGCGCGCCTTGCGCTGCTCGTTCATCGCCACCTTGAGGAATTCCATGGTCGCCACGCCCGGTATCTCCATCGGATATTGGAAGGCGAGGAAGATGCCGGAGGTGGCGCGTTCGGCCGGATCCATTTCGAGGATCGACTGGCCGTTGTAGAGGATGTCGCCCTCGGTCACCTCATAGTCCTCGCGGCCGGCGAGGATGTAGGAGAGCGTCGATTTGCCCGACCCGTTCGGTCCCATGATCGCGGCGACCTCGCCGGCTTTCACCGTCAGGTTCAAGCCGCGAATGATCTCGGTGCCGTCATCGACGATGCGGGCGTGCAGGTTCTTGATCTCAAGCATTTTTGTTTCCTGAATATTTGTCCGGGCCGGTCAGCCCACCGAGCCTTCCAGCGAGATGCCGATCAGCTTCTGCGCCTCTACGGCAAACTCCATCGGCAGCTGCTGGATGACATCCTTGACGAAGCCGTTCACGATCAGCGCGATGGCTTCCTCTTCCGGGATGCCGCGCTGCATGACGTAGAACTTCTGGTCCTCTGATATTTTCGACGTCGTCGCCTCATGCTCGAACTGCGCCGTCGAGTTCTTGGCTTCCATGTAAGGCACAGTGTGCGCGCCGCACTGGTCGCCGATCAGCAGTGAGTCGCAATTGGTAAAGTTGCGGGCATTGGTCGCCTTGCGGTGCGCCGAAACCTGGCCGCGATAGGTGTTCTGCGAGAAGCCGGCGGCGATGCCCTTGGAGATGATGCGGCTCGACGTGTTCTTGCCGAGATGGATCATCTTGGTGCCGCTATCGACCTGCTGGTAGCCGTTCGACACGGCGATCGAATAGAACTCGCCCGAGGAATCGTCGCCGCGCAGGATGCAGCTCGGATATTTCCAGGTGATCGCCGAACCGGTCTCGACCTGCGTCCACGATATCTTCGAACGATGGCCACGGCAGTCACCGCGCTTGGTGACGAAGTTGTAGATGCCGCCCTTGCCCTCGGCGTCGCCGGGGTACCAGTTCTGCACCGTTGAATATTTGATCTCGGCGTCGTCGAGCGCGACCAGTTCGACCACAGCGGCATGCAACTGGTTCTCGTCGCGCTGCGGCGCCGTGCAGCCCTCGAGATAGGAGACGTAGGCCCCCTCCTCGGCGATGATCAGCGTGCGCTCGAACTGGCCGGTGTTCTTCTCGTTCATACGGAAATAGGTCGACAGCTCCATGGGGCAGCGCACGCCCTTGGGCACGAAGACGAACGAGCCGTCGGTGAACACGGCCGAATTCAGCGTGGCGTAAAAATTGTCGGAGGTCGGCACGACCGAGCCGAGATATTTCTTGACCAGTTCCGGATGCTCGCGGATCGCTTCGGAGATCGAGCAGAAGATGACGCCGGCCTGCGCCAGCTCCTTCTTGAAGGTGGTGACGACGGACACGGAATCGAACACGGCGTCGACGGCGACGCGGCCCGATTTGTAGACATTGTCGCTGACTTCCTCGAGCTCCGAGGCGTCGGTCTTCTGCACGCCGGCGAGGATTTCCTGCTCCTTCAACGGAATGCCGAGCTTCTCGTAGACTTTCAAGATCTCGGGATCGACGTCGCTGAGCGAAGTCGGTCCGGGCGTGCTCTTGGGCGCCGCGTAATAGTAGATGTCCTGGAAATCGATCTTGGGATAGTTGACGCGCGCCCAGGTCGGCTCTTCCAGCGTCAGCCAGCGGCGATAGGCTTCGAGCCGCCATTCCAGCATCCAGGACGGCTCGTCCTTCTTGGCCGAAATGAAGCGGATGATGTCTTCGCTCAGGCCCTTGGGAGCCTTGTCGACAGCGATCTCGGTCTGGAATCCGTATTTGTATTGGTCGACGTCGATCTTTCGGACCCGATCGATCGTGTCCTGCACAGCAGGCATATGCGTTCTCCATCCACGCCGGGGTCAAGGCCCGACAGTTTTCAAACTATGGCACCGCCGAATGGACGCCCGAGCAGCGTCCGCGGCAGCGTAAGTTTCATATAGTGCGCCTCGACCGGAAATTCACCCGGCCAGCATAAAACGCACGGCTCTACCAGGCCGAAGCCTGATCCTTTTTCTCAAGCATCGGATTTCCCGGTCCGATGCTCCAACCGCTACGCGGCCTTCTCTCTACCCGCCCGACGCGCGGCGATGCTTGCCAGCGCGGTGCGGAACAGTTCGATATCCACGTCGGCGGTCGCGGCACCGACCGATACGCGCAAGGCACCAAGGCTGTCGCCGTGTCCCATGGCCTTCAGCACATGGCTCGGCCCGACCTTGCCCGACGAGCACGCGGAACCGGCGGAAAGCGCCACGCCCCCCAGATCAAAGGCGATCTGGGCGGTTTCGGCTTTGACGCCGGGAATGGCGAAGAATGTCGTGTTGGCAAGCCTTGGCGCGCCGGCTCCGAAGATTTCCACGTCCGGCACCAGCGTCTTGATTGACGTTTCGAGCTCATCGCGACGCCGACGCACGGCACCGATGGCCTTCAGCCCGGCCAGCGCTTCGCGCGCGGCGGCGCCAAAACCGGCGATGCCAGGCAAGTTCTCGGTGCCGCCACGGTGGCCCTTTTCCTGGCCGCCGCCATTGATCAGCGGCTTCGGCATCATCAGGTCGGCAGCGGCAACGATGGCGCCGGCGCCCTTGGGGCCGCCGATCTTGTGCGAGGACAGAATCACATAGTCGGCGTATCCAGCCGACATATCGATGGAAACGCGGCCCGCGGCCTGAACGGCATCGACGACAAGAATGCCGCCCGCCGCCCCGACGATCTCCGCGATGCGGTCGATCGGCTGGATGACGCCGGTTTCGTTGTTGGCGGCGTGGATCGCGACCAACGGCAAGCCATCGGCCTTATCGTGACCGCCGAGCGCAGCCGTCAAGGCGTCGAGACTGACGATGCCATCAGCGCCGACACCGATCCGCGTCACCAGGTTTGCCGGAAAGCGTCCGCCATTCAGCAGGCACGGATGGTCGGCCTCGCACACGTAGAGCCGGCTCATGCGAATGGCGCCGCGCCCCATCTGCCAGTCCGGCGTCAGCAGCGTCGAGGCGGCCTCGGTCGCACCCGAGGTGAAGACGACATGTTCGGCCTTGCTGTTGACCAGTGCCGCCACGTCGCGCCTGGCATTGTCGACCAGCCTGCGCGCGGCGCGCCCCTCGGCATGGACCGACGAGGGGTTGGCTGCGTCAAACGCCGCGACCATGGCCTCGCGCGCGGCTGAAAGCAGCGGCGCGCTGGCATTATAGTCCAGATAGGCGCGTATCGCGGCCATTTTCGTCCAGTTCTTCCCGTCAAAAGCCATTCCGCCGACGTATGGCGTTATTTCCTTGAAATTCCAAGGCAAGCCGTCCTATTTACGCGGCTTGCGGCGAGTGCGACCGGGCGATTGCGTTTCGGCCACCCAGTTTTGAACAATTCTAAACTAGCTTCTAGGAAGACGCTCGCCCTGCGTCAAGGTCTGTGGAAGCGGGGCCAGAGCAAGAGTTCCGGGCGCCGCGCATTTGTATATGTCACGTGGAGTATTTCATGCCTGAGGTCATTTTTACCGGTCCGGCCGGCCGCCTGGAGGGACGCTACCAGCCCTCGAAGGAAAAGAGCGCGCCGATTGCCATCGTGTTGCATCCGCACCCGCAGTTCGGCGGTACGATGAACAACAAGATCGTCTATGACCTCTTCTACATGTTCCAGAAGCGCGATTTCACCACGCTGCGCTTCAATTTCCGCGGCATCGGCCGCAGCCAGGGCGAGTTCGACCACGGCACCGGCGAGTTGTCGGACGCGGCGGCCGCACTCGACTGGGTGCAGTCGCTGCATCCGGATTCCAAGAGCTGCTGGGTGGCCGGCTATTCCTTCGGTTCGTGGATCGGCATGCAGCTCCTGATGCGCCGGCCCGAGATCGAGGGCTTCATCTCGATCGCGCCGCAGCCCAACACCTATGATTTCTCCTTCCTGGCGCCCTGCCCGTCCTCGGGTCTGATCATCCATGGCGATGCCGACAAGGTGGCGCCGCCGAAGGATGTGCAAGGCCTGGTCGACAAGCTTCACACGCAAAAGGGCATCACCATCACGCAGAAGACCCTGCCCGGCGCCAACCATTTCTTCGCCAACGACGCCGATGTGCTGATCGAAGAATGCGCCGACTATCTCGATCGCCGGCTGGCGGGAGAATTGTCCGATCCGAGGCCGAAGCGGCTGCGCTAAAACATCAGGCCATCCGTATCCCCGGGCTATGAGCGGGCGGGCAAGGCTCGCCTCCTCGACATGAGGCCGCCGCGGTGCGGACGGTCCGGTAGCGACCTATTTTTCCGGGGCAATAAGCCGGAACGATGGCTTGCGGACCGGCAATCCTGAAGGTGCCGGCCTGAAGATGAAACCGAGCCTGGCAAAGACCAGTCCGCACACCAGCGCGAAGGCACAGCCGAGGCCGAAGCCGGCGACGGTGTCGCTTGGATAGTGCGCACCGACGAAGATCCTGGTCGAGGCGATGCAGGCCGTGACCACAAGGGCGATATACCAACGCCGCGGAAACAAAAGCAGCAGGATGCCGAACACGGCGCCCATCGTCGTGGCGTGGCCGGACGGAAAGCCAGCAAAGCGCGCATCGAAGGCAAAGGGGTGCAGTGCAAGGACGCCAAAATCCTGGAAGTAGAGCGGGCGAGCCCTGCCAATGGCATATTTGAGGACATTGACGGTCAGGCCGGACAGGCCAACGGCGCTCAGCACCAGGAAAGCCAGGCAGGTCCAACTGTAGACCAGCATCAGCGCGCGCCGCGAAAGGCTTCGCCAATCCGTTAGATTGGCCGCGACAAGCGGCAGCGCGGACGGGATGAGATACCAGCCGCCCAGTCCGAACTGCGTGAAGAACTCGGCAAGCCTGGCGGCGCCCGCCGACCACTGGCCATATGCTACTCCTGCCGGCGTATCGAGACGGACAAAGGCCGCGGCCGTCAGAAAGACCCAGACAAGGCCCCACGCCCACCATGAGATGTTGGGATAGCGAGCGGGGCGAACGGCAAGGCGCCGTCTTGCGATCTGCAGGGTGTCGCGAAAATTGCCGAGGGACCGGCGCCCTATCCCGAGAAGCGATCTGGAAACTGGAGGCTGCGATTTCACGAGCATTGGGAACTCGACCCCATCATCGAAGTCATTGCGCTATACGGTAGAGACCGAGCGACAGTTTGTCTCCCGACGAATAGTTGAGGCCGTCGACTTCGGCGAGGCGGTTCGCCGACTTGCGTTGCACGGACAGCATGCCATTCAATTTCTGCTCGTCGCCGATCGGCACCAGGCCCAAGCAGCAAGCGGGATCGGCGAGCAGATGTTCCGCCACGCCCCCGACATCGGTCAGCACCGTTTTGGTGCCGACCAGGAACACCAGGCTCGGCTCCTGATAACGCGCCGAGGCCAGCACGGTCGTGTCGCAAGGTTTGTTGGCGCGCACCGCGTCCCTGATTGCCGGGCTCAGCCAGATCGGCTTCAGGGACGGGGCGATGACGCCGAACAGCAAGGCGTAGGCGATGCCCGCACAGGCGGCGGTGGCGCCGATGCGGGGCAGCGGCACCTGTAACTGCCGCGAAAACGCGAAATAGCCCGCGCCAAGTGCGGCCGCGGCCGCTGGAATGCTCCACCAGGAGAAAGTGTGGGTGAGGTAGATTGGCGCTCCGATGCAGACCGCCGCCAGGCCCAGGCTGACCACGACAAGACCGAATGCGGTCGACCACCACAACCATTGCTGCCAGCGACTGAGCGGCGCATTGGCGTCCTGCGGCTGCAATGTCAGCAGCCAGCCGATCAGCAGCGCCATGCCGGGATAGGCGGGCAGGACATAATGCGGCAGCTTGGTGGGAATGAGTTCGAAAACGAGCCAGAACGGAATGTACCAGGCGAGGCAGAAGCGCAGCCTCACATCATCGCGCATGCGGTTGAGGGCCTGCAGGCCAGCGCCTACCGCGATCAGGCCGAACGGCCACATGAACAGCGAATAGGTCAGCATGTAGAAGCCGGGCGGCAGGCCGTGCGATTCCGCGCCCGACGCGACCTTGCCGAGCATGTCCTTGCCGACGGCCTGCTGCAGGAAAGCACCGTGGCTCTTCCAGGTGATCGCGGCGAGCCAGGGCAGAGAAATCACCAAGACGAGTAGCAGGCCGCGCCCAACCCTAAGCTTCGACAGCCAACGCCCGTCGCGCTCGAAGGCGAACAGGACGGCAATGGTCAACGCGGACAGCAGCGGCGCAATCGGCCCCTTGATGAGGATCGCCGCCCCTTGCGCGATCCAGAAGATCCACCAGAGATGGCCGGCGACCGCTTCATTGCGGCGCGATGCCAGGTAAATCTGCGCCAGCGCGCCTTGCGCCGCCACGCAGCAGGCCAGCAGCATCGCATCGGTCTTGGCGTCGCGGCCCTCGAACGCCGTGGCGAAGATCGCAGCAATCACCAGGCCGGCCGCGAGGCCGGCATTGGCACCGAAAAGATTGGTCCCAGTCCAGGCGATCGCCAGCACGGCAAGGGCAATGCCGAGTGCCGAAACCGTGCGATAGACCCAGATCGGTGCCTCGGCACCCTGCCCGCTCAGCGCCACGGCCGCCGATTGCAGCCAGTAGATGCCGATCGGCTTCTGGTAGCGCGAGGTCTCCTGGAAGCGGATGTCGACATAGTCGCCGCTCTCGACCATCTGCTTGGATGCCTGGACGAAGCGGGGCTCGTCGCGGTCGACTGGCGGCATGGATGCCAAGCCTGAAGCCGTCATCACCAGGCTGAACAGGAAGAGGAAGATGTAGTTCCTGTTCAACGCCATTTTTGCGTCTCTCCGATCATTTCTTTTTTGGCGGTTGCTCAATCGACCTTGGTCATCGCCGCCTTGCGCTCATTGGCGATCAGCCAGAGATTTCTGATGTAGATGAACATGCCCATGGCCTGCCCGGCGATGAACACCGGATCCTGGCGCTGGATGGCATAAATCAGAAGCAGGCCGCCGCCGAACAGGGAGAAGAACCAGAAAGCCACCGGCACGACGCTGCGCTTGGCCTTTTCCGAGGCCAGCCACTGCACGACGAAGCGCATGGTGAAGAAGAACTGGGCGACGAAGCCGAGCAGGATCCACGCATCGAACTGCTTGATGAAAACCTGATGAAGCCAGGCTCCCAGTTCCTGAAGCACATTAAACACGCTTGATTTCCTCTATTTTTGGCATTCTGCGGCGCCGGCGGCGCAACCACCAGACACCGCAGAGATCGAGCACACCCTGCAGGCCGCGATCGAAAATGCCGTAATTCGATTTGCCGTGCCGGCGCGAGCGGTCGACGACGTCGCAATGCACGACGCGATACCCCTCCTGGATGACCAGGGCCGGAACGAAGCGATGGGTGCCGTCGAAGAACGGCAGTTTGCGCAGGATATCGGTATGAACCGCCTTCAGGCCACAGCCGGTGTCGCGCGTCTCGTCATGCAGGATGGCGTTTCGCAGCCAGTTGGCGAAACGCGACGCCAATTGTTTGACCTTGCTGTCGCGGCGCTTGAGGCGCTGCCCTTGCGCGGCGCCGAAATCGGGCCCGGCTTGGCGCAGCGCATCGACCAGCACCGGAATGTACTGCGGATCGTTCTGGCCGTCGCCGTCGATGGTCGCGACGATGCCGCCGCGCGCCGCCCAGGCGCCAGAACGCACCGAAAGGCTCTGGCCGGCGGACTTCCGATGCCGCAATTCGCGTAGCGGAAACGGGCGTCGCGCCGCCTGTTCGGCGAGCACGGCAGCCGTCTCGTCGGTCGAGCCGTCATTGACGATGATCAACTCGAAGTCGCGGCCGGCCATCGCCGCCTCGATCTCGTCGATCAGCAGTGGCAGGTTTGCCGCCTCGTTCCTGCAAGGAATGACAATGGATATCAATGCGTCCGGCATGTCGCGTCGGGGCTCTGTCGTCGGATATGGCATTTTATGGATGCCGTGCGGTGCCGCTTGAGGTCGTGGACTGTTAGAACCTTGTGGCGCGGCGCCTCATTACGCCAGCCGAAACGATGAAGCAAGCATTGCGGCCGGACCGCCGCTGGCACCATCCGCGCGGCCGCAAAACCGGAATCCGCTTTTGCTGATCGCCAACTCTTGGTTGGCGCGCGATCCGGCGCAAAACCGGAATCCACTTTTGCTGATCGCGCTTGGGTGCTAAACGCGCGCGTTCACATATGCCCGCCACGGACCGTGGCGTACGCTTCGGGAAAGAAAACATGCCTGCCTTCAAATCCGATTTCCTGCGCACGATGAGCGAGCGCGGTTTCATCCACCAGACCTCGGATGATGCCGGTCTCGACACTATTTTCGCCAAGGAAACGGTGACGGCCTATATCGGCTTCGACGCCACGGCCAAGAGCCTGCATGCCGGCTCGCTGATCCAGATCATGATGCTGCATTGGCTGCAGCAGACCGGCCACCGGCCGATCGCGCTGATGGGCGGCGGCACGTCGATGATCGGCGACCCCTCCTTCAAGGACGAGGCGCGCAAGCTTTTGACGCCTGCGGATATCGACGCCAATCTCGCCGGTATCCGCCGCAACTTCATGCCCTACCTCAAATTCGGCGGCGGTCCGAACGACGCGGTCATGATCAACAATGCCGACTGGCTGATGGAGATCAACTACGTCAATTTCCTACGCGATGTCGGGCGGCACTTTTCCGTCAACCGCATGCTTGCTTTCGATTCCGTCAAATTGCGGCTTGATCGCGAGCAATCGCTGTCGTTCCTCGAATTCAACTACATGATCCTGCAGGCCTATGATTTCGTCGAACTCTACAAGCGCCTCGGCTGCCGCCTGCAGATGGGCGGCTCCGACCAATGGGGCAACATCATCAACGGCATTGATCTCGGCCGCCGGATGGAGGATACGCAACTCTACGCACTGACGACGCCGCTGCTCACCACCTCGTCCGGCGCCAAGATGGGCAAGTCGGCATCGGGCGCGGTCTGGCTCGATCCGGAGATGCTGAGCCCCTACGAGTTCTGGCAGTACTGGCGCAATACCGAGGATGCCGACGTTGCCCGGTTCCTGAAACTCTACACCACGCTGCCTTTGGAAGAGGTCGCACAGCTCGAGCGGCTGGGCGGTTCCGAGATCAACGAGGCAAAGAAGATCCTCGCTACCGAGATCACCGCTCATCTGCATGGCCGCGCGGCCGCCGAACAGGCCAGCGAGACGGCGCGCAAGACCTTCGAGGAAGGCGCGCTCGCCGACACGTTGCCGACCGTCGAGACGGACAAGGCCGCGCTCGAAACCGGCGTCGGCATCCTGTCGCTATTGGTCAGCGCGGGGTTGGCTTCATCCAATGGCGAGGCACGGCGGCACATCCAGGGTGGCGCCGTGCGCCTGAACGACCAGCCGGTAAGCGACGACCGTCGACTGGTCACGCTTCAGGATTTGAGTCCGGAAAATGTCGTAAAGCTTTCATTGGGCAGGAAAAAACACATCCTGGTGAGACCGGCCTGAGTACCCCTCACCGGTATTCGAAGATCGACCTGAATATCCCCGGCGCGATTACCGACAGCGGGTTGACGTCGAGCACCGGCTTGTTGGCATTGCCCCTGAGCCGGAACGTGACGCCGATCAGGCCGCGGTCGCGGCCATTGCCCAGAAGCGCGCCGACGATGGGCAGTTCGCCGAAAATGCGGTTGAGGCCGTAGGCCGGCATGAAGGTGCCGGTCATGTCCATATTGTTGTTCTGGTCGTAGAGGATGCCCTGGAACGTCGTGCCGATGCGCGGGCCACGCAGCACGCCATTGGTCAGCCTCAGATAGCCGCTGCCCTTGTCGATCTCGGCGTAACCACGTTCGAATTTCACCCTCGACGTGTCGAGCTTGCCCTTCACCGCCTGGTTGAGGCTGCGGCTGTCGCCGGCCGGCGTGGTCGAGACGATGGAGGCGAGCTTGGGTTCGTTGACGATGAAGAAGTTGCTGGTGTCGACCTTGCCCTTCATCGGTCCGTCGCTGGCCCCCGTCAGCGCCAGCGTGATCGACCCGCCTTCCATGTGCTCATAGATGTTGAGGAACCGAAGGATGGCGCCGGCGTCCGCCGACTGCACGTTGAGCGAGCGCCTGCCGTCGCCGGTGGTGTTGCTGATGGCGATGGCTGCGCCGGAACTCGCCGTCGCGCTGACCTTCAGTCCGTTGACCCTTGAACCAGCCGCACTGTAGTCGAGCTTCAGGTTGGACAGTTGCTCATCGTGGAAACCGGTCAGCTGATCGACATCGGCGCTGACGGAAATGTTGTCTGTTCCCGTCGTCTTGGTTGCGGTGTCCACGTCGGACGTGAACTGCTTGATGAGCGAACGAGCATCAAGCGCGTTGCCAGTGATGTCGACCGCATAGCTCTTGCCCGATCGCTTCACCGAAACCGCCACGTCGTCGCCCCTGTTCAAGGTGACCTTGCTGAACTTGGCCGAAGACAAGGCGCCGTTGACCAGCACGATGCTGCCGTCGACGGAGAACGTCTTGCCGTCGAGTTCGAAGTCGGACAGGGTCGTGGTGTCGCCGGACTTGGTCATGACGAATGTGGCCCTGGCGGGAACCCCCGTCCCCTTGCTCCAGCCGGCCCAGGGAATGTCCAGCCTGGCATTGGTCAGGTCGGCCGAGACATTCTGGTTGCCGCTGCCGCTCTTGTCGATCGCGACCTTCACCGTTCCGCCAAGCAGCGGCGTCAAGCCGGGCATGGCGGCGGCGCGGATCTTGTCGTCGAGCACCAGGGCTACCTTGCGGCTGCGCGCCGGCCCGTCATCCGCCAGCGGCTCGACGAGATCGAGTTCGGCCGGAATGCCATTCAGCGATGCCTTGGCCGAAATGACAGCCTTTTGCGGGTCGACGGTGATCGAGCCATCGGCATCGGTCACGGCCTGTCCCTCGAACGGCTTGGCCAAGGACAGGCCGGTGTAGTCGAGAGACACCAGCCAATCGAGCTTCGCGGTGTCGACGCCCGACTGCAGCGGAATGTCCGCCTTGACATGGCCGGTGACGCCGCCGGAAAGGTCCTCGGGCAGAATGCCGACATGGCGCATGGCATTGATCGGCTCGTAGGATGCAAGTTCGGCGACGGCTGACGCATCGCCGGCAACGTCGATATCGAGAGCGCCGATGACCGGCGGGCGGTTGGCTGCCTTCACGGCCAGTGTCCCGTTGCTGGCCGCCACCACGCGGCCACTGGGCATGAAGACGGTGCCCGACGACAACGAAATATCGACGTCGTTGCCGTGGAATCCGACGACGCCCACCGCGTCGCGTATCGGCGGAATGCGGCCGGCCGTGTCGAAACGCGCCCCCTCGATCTGGAAGCGGCCAAAGACCTCGTCGGCTGAAAGCGGCACGCCATTGCCGAGGCGGTCCGGCACCACCTGGAACTGGAGATTGGCGTCGACCACACGGCCGCCGAACAGGTTGTCCAGACACCAGAGCCGCGCATTGCGCGCCGAAAACCACGGCCACAGCTGTTTGACATGCGAGACCGGCATGTCATGGATGTTGAGCGCCAGATTGATCCCAGGAGCCTTGCCGTCGACGAATTGCATCGCCGCGGTGCCAAGCACCTCGCCGGAACCGGCGGACCGAACCGCGATCTGCTCGGCCACCAGTTTACGGCTTTGCGGCTGGTAGACGCCGGCGATCCGCGCCAGGAAGATCAACGCGGGCTCAGGCGATTCCGACGGCGCCAAGGTCGAACCGTCGCTGGTCAGGTCGTAACGGTAGGAGGGTTCCTCGCCCGCCACCCCGGTTGCCGGTTTTGGCCCGATCGAGCCGCCGAAATCGAATGAAGACCGGCCAGTTTTCAGCAGCAACCTGTCCACCTGGATCTTGTTGGAGCCGTGGACCAGCGTCGCATTGACATCGGCATCCGCCGGCAGCAGCCCGCGCGTGCCAAGATCCAGCACCGACCCGGTGGACGAAAGGGCGGCCATCAAGCGTGATGCGGTGGCACCTGAGCCTTCCGATCCTGTCAGCTTCAATGCGACGGCACCAAGCCTGCCGGAGCCGCCAGCAGTATCACCGGCATCCGCCAGATTGATGCTGGCATCCAGGCTTATCACCCGATGCGCGGCGATATCGCGGGTGGCGGAGGCGGCAACGGTGACTGTCCTGCCGTCGACATCCGCCTCGGAGGTAAACTCCATGCCGCCCGGCCCCGACTGAACGACGGTGGCGTCGGCGATCTTGACCAGTCTGATCGATCCGGCGTCGGGCAGCACGAACTCGACATTGCTGAGATCGATGCGGCGCATCGAATCCTCCCGCACGGCGTCGAGCGCGCGATGGATGTTGCCGAACACCGCGTCCGACAGTTTTTCCGGATCGACGAGGCCGTTCTCGTTGCGCAGCGCCGCGGTCCAGTCGCCGCCGGACGGCATCGCCGCCATGACGATGCGGGCATCGGAGATCCTGGCGCTGGTCAACCGCACCTCACCCCATAGCAGCGGCACGAGACGCACGCCAAAGCGTACACGACCGGCATCCGCCATCGGTTTGCCGTCTG
This sequence comes from Mesorhizobium sp. B2-3-11, assembly GCF_006442215.1. NCBI lineage: Bacteria > Pseudomonadati > Pseudomonadota > Alphaproteobacteria > Hyphomicrobiales > Phyllobacteriaceae > Mesorhizobium > Mesorhizobium sp. B2-3-11. The sequence continues at coordinate 97,653 of NZ_VFVS01000010.1, forward strand.
ATGTCTTCAGGCTGACATCGCTCACCTGGAGGGCGACGAAACTCGAACTGTCGAGAGTGATGCGGGCTGGCCCGACCGCGACATTGACGTCGACGCCCGCCAGCCTCTCTATGGCGCTCTCCGCCTCGACGCGCAGCCTGTCCGACCCGATGCCGGAAAGGCCGATGAGATAGACGGCGACCGCGGCCAGCAGCATGAATGCGACCACGCCGGCAAACACGCGCGAAAGGATGCGAAAGCCGCGGCCGATCGCCGCCTGGCCGAGAGGCGGGACGCGGCACGCGGACGGCAAGGCTCCCAGGTCGGTGATTTCGTCCCGCCTGAACCGGATCTTCTCGTGCTGCGGTTGGTCCTGATCCACGCAATCTTCCGTTGTACAAACTCGCTCGTGGACGAATCCCCGCTCGACACTATATCGGTGTGGCTTCGCGCGTAACCTTAAACAAGGGCATCGATATGGCTGACCTGGAAGTAGGCGATCCCGCGCCGCAATTCGCTCTGCCGCGGGACGGCGGCGGATCGCTCAGCCTGGCCGCATCCGCCGGCAAGCCGGTCGTGCTCTATTTCTATCCGCAGGACGACACGACAAGCTGCACGCAAGAGGCGATTAGCTTCTCACAGCTGAAGCCGGAATTCGAGAAGGCCGGCGCCGTCGTCATTGGCCTGTCGCCCGACAGCGCCAAGAAACACGACAAGTTCAAGTCGAAATACGATCTCACCATCGATCTTGCCGCCGACGAGGAGCGCAAGGTGATCGAGGCCTACCATCTATGGGTCGAGAAATCGATGTATGGCCGCAAATACATGGGTGTCGAGCGCGCGACGTTCCTGATCGGCCGTGACGGGCGGATCGCCAGGATTTGGCGCAAGGTCCGGGTCAAGGGCCATGCCGAGGCAGTGCTGGAAGCTGTTCGCGAGCTTTGAGCGTCGCCGAAGCCCACCAAAGCAATCGACAATTATGGTCGCTACTCGTCAGGTGCCTCGGCCTTCGGCTGCCGCCCAGTCCTCCAGGATTTCGAAACATGGCTCACATGATCGGCCAGCGCGGCGAGATGACCACGCAGGCCGCGCGCGCCCATCATTGATGACAGCGTGACTGATTGCGTGGCGAAGCGCCGCTTGAAATCCTCGCCGCCGCAGAGAAAATCAATTGTGCCAAGGCCGCGGTCGAACGACCACTGGATATAGTCCATCATCAGTACCATACCCGGCGAGCCGCGCTCATATTCGGGATCGTAGGTGGTGACGAAAGCCATCATCGTGCCGTGCTGCTCGAAATTGATCGAGACGGCGACGATCGTGTCGTCAAGCTCCAGCACGAAGATGCGCAACAGCCCGAGGTCGGCAAGCACCGAAATAAGCGCGGAGAGAACTGGCGAGCCCTTATCGAATAGATCCGAGGCGCGACCATGCCGGGCGAGCCAGAGGCGCTTCAACGTCGCGACCCGCTCGAGCACCGGCTCGCGCGGGTCCTCCGCATCCAGGAGCCGGAAACGCAATGCACCGCTCTCTTCCATGGACTTGCGGCCACGACGATAGTTCTGCCGGCCCTTCTTGGACAACGTCTCGAACCATTCCGCCCCACGTTGCCAGGGACCCGCAACACGATAGCTGATTTCAGTGCGGTGGTTGCGCCGAAGCGCCTTGCCATGGGCCGGTCCCAACAGGGCATGAACACCGGCATCCGGCAGCAGACGGTTGAGATAGATCAGGTCGAAGCCGCCCTGGTCAAAAACATACTGCCAAAGGCCGGAGATCGCTCGCGGGTCGCTGTCGGGTGCAACCAGCGCGTCGCCATAGTCACTGTGATCCTTCGCCGCCCATTCGAGCATGCGGATGCCGGAGCGCCTGAAGGTCGCGAGCGCTATCACGCCATCGAGCCGGTCACCGTTCCAGGCAAGCCCGATCCTGAGCGCGCGCCGCTCCTGATGCGGGGTGGTGCGCCACCAGGCCGCAACCCAGTTCGGATGCTGGAAGACAAGCCCGCCAGCCCGCTGCCAGAGCGCACTCCAGGCCGGTGCGATCTCGGCCAGGCGCACCGCCGATGTCACGACTTCGAAGGTGCGTGTCCGCGGGATCGCGAGCACAACGGGAGCGTTCATGGCCGTGTTCCTTCCGATGACCGCGCGGTTCTTGGCCGCGGCTTTCCTGGCCGCATGCGCCTGGCGATATGCCCCCACATCCGCTTCAACGGCATGACGTAGAGCCCGGCGAGCGACTGGTAGTCACGCACATCGCGGTCGACCAGCCCGAACTTGAAGTCCTCGTCGGGCCTTGGCACACACAATGTTCCGAAGAGCCGATCCCAGAACGAGAAGAGCAGCCCGAAATTCTTGTCGTAGTGGCGCGGATCGACGCTGTGATGCAACTGGTGCCAATGCGGACACAGGATCAAATTGTTGAGCGGGCCGAACGAGATCTTGAAATGCGTGTGCCTGACGAAATCCATCATCAGTATGTTACGCATGACATAGACGTTGACGCCAAAGACGGTCAGTTCGACAAGGTTCAGCGAAATGAGCGACCAGATGCCGAAGCACAGCCCCACGATGAGGCCGTCCCAGGCTCGGTTCATCAACTCGTCCAGCGGATGGACCCTGTCTTTGGTGATCCCGACCATCACCTCGGCCGAGTGATGCACCTTGTGCAGTTCCCAAAGCAGCGGGTAGCGATGCTGGGCGACGTGATAGAGATAATAGGAGATGTCGTAGGCGAGCAGCATGCTGACGGTGAAGATCAGCACCGTCACCGGCCCTGCCGGCCCCTCGATCAGAGGCGGCTGAAACTGGAACAGTGTCGAAAACAGCCAGTTGGTCCCGTAGCCCACCGCCGTGACGAAAACGATTCCGGCGGGGAGCATCAGGAAAGGCATCAGGGCCTTCTTCGTCACCCAGAACAGCAGGTCGGCCTTCGCCGAGGGATGGGTGATGACCTCATGCGGGATGACGAACTCGAAGAACTCCTTCCAGCTCTTCTCCTCGACCGTGCGCCAATAGGCCACGAGTGCGCTGACAAGGGCAGTCAGCAGCAAAAGCCCGGTCGCCAGCAGACTGGTGGCCGAAATCTTGTCGAGGATCTTGCCAATCAGATCGTTCAGCATCCCTACCGCCACGGTGAATCCGAAGTACCAGCACGCCTTTACTCGAAAAACGTCAATTAATCGCAATCGAAGACAGTTAAGAAACCCAAGTCTTGCTCTGCGGGCGACAGGCCACTGCTGGCGGAGCATTGGTGCTCATCACCAACGATTTCGCGACATGGCGGCCGTACCCCGGCGGTTTTCATGCAACCTCTTGCGCGCGCTGCCTGCATTCGGCGCGACGCAGCGGATAAGGCAAGCCTTTGTTAACCCTAATAATGTGTAGTCAGGCTGTCGTGGTGTCGTAAACGAAAGCTTGGTCCCGTGAACGTAACCGGTCAGTCCGCAGTCTTCGGCAGGCGCAAGGAACTCCATACGGTCATCATCGCACGGGGTAACGAGATCAGGCACTTCACGATACGGCCCTGGCTCGCGGCATTCATCGGTTCGGGACTCGCCGCCATTGCCATCGGCTATCTCCTGGCCACATCCTATCTTGTGCTGCGTGACGACCTGATCGGCGCCACCACCGCGCGCCAGGCGCGGATGCAGCAGGCTTACGAGGACCGCATTTCGGCGCTTCGCGCCCAGGTAGACCGCATCACCAGCAGGCAGTTGCTCGACCAGCAATTGATGGAAACCAAGGTCAGCGAACTGCTTCAGCGCCAGACACAGCTCAGCCAGCGGCATGGCCGTCTCGGCCCGCTGTTCGAACGTGCCGAGAACGACGTCGGAACGGTGCCCGCGGAAGATCCGGCCGCGACCGCCAAGCCGGACAAGCGCGCCGAGGTGACCGGCAGCATCAACCAGCCCGCGCAGACCTACGCGGTCGCCGGCCTGGGCGCCGACCTCGGCAGCGCCGACACGAGGCCCTTCTCCTTGTGGTCGACCCGCGCCGATCCGCTGCCCAGCGATTCATCCGCCGATCGTGCCGACAAGCTGTTCGTCTCGATCAACCAGTCGCTGAAATCCATCGAGAATGATCAGCTCAGCCGCATCAGCACGCTCGCGGACAACGCCTACAAAAGCGCAGATGCCATCCAGCAGGCGCTGCAGGCGGCCGGACTGCCGGTCGACAGCGATTTCGGCAAGAACGAAAGCGATGTCGGCGGACCGTTGATCCCGCTCGACTCCTCGATGATCTTCGACAGCAAGGTCAAGGAACTGGACGAGGCGCTGGACACGCTCGATCAGCTGAAAAAGGAAGCGCGCCGGCTGCCGCTCGCCAATCCCGCCCCTGGCCATTCCGTCACCAGCCCGTTCGGCGTGCGTACCGATCCCCTTCTCGGCACCGCCGCGCTGCATTCGGGAATGGACTTCAGGGCGCCCATCGGCATGCCCGCCAAGGTCACCGCGCCCGGCATCGTGACCAAGGCCGGCTGGAACGGCGGCTATGGCCGCATGGTGGAAGTCGATCACGGCAACGGCTTTGCCACCCGTTACGGGCATCTGAGCGAAATCGACGTGACAGTCGGCGAGAAACTGGATGCCGGCGCCGTCATCGGCAAGACCGGCAGCAGCGGACGCTCGACCGGCCCGCATCTGCATTATGAAGTGCGGCACAATGGCGAGGCGATCGATCCGCTGCGCTTCCTGACCCTCGGCAGGAAAGTCGCGCAATATCTTTAGCAAGTGCAACCGCCCGCCGGGGGGTGAATCGGGACCACCGGCCAGCCACGCCTCTCCCTCGCCAAGCAGTCTCCGCACGTCGTCAAACTGCTGACGGCCATCCGCCAACGGCAGGACCGCAAACCGTCGCTTCTTAGTCTCATCCCTAATCCACATCAAAGGTGAGAAGCCGTGGAGTCGGCAGCTTCGGTCCGCGTGCCGGGTCATTTTTGAATTCCATTTGACTGAATAAATATTTGATGCGAACCTCACGTCAAGCAGGGGCGCAAGGCATGGCATTGCGAGGGACCAATCAGGAGTTCGGGCGGCCGTACAATCGGCGCATCGTACTTGAGTCCATCCGCCGTCATGGCCCGATCGCCCGTGGCGACATCGCCAGGCATGTCGGGCTCACCGTCCAGACCGTATCGACCATCGTTCGCGAACTGGAGGAACAGGGCTATATCCTGTCCGTGCGCGAAGAGCCGAAGGGCCGTGGCCTGCCACCGGCGACGCTGCGCATCAACCCGGAAGGCGGCTATGCCGTCGGCATCCACCTGACGCCGCTTGGAATAGACGCCGCACTGATCAATCTCAGCGGCGACGTCATCGAGAGTTCACGTCGCGAAGCGCCCAACCCGGCGCCCGATCATGCGTTCGAACAGATTGGCGCCATGGTCCGCGGCCTGACGGGCAAGCGGCCTGGCGGCCGCGTCATCGGCATCGGCATGGCCCTTCCCGGCCCGTTCGACGTGGACTCCATGAGCTTTGTCGGCCCGACCACGATGACCGGCTGGAAGCACGTGGCGCTGCGTGAGCGGCTGACGGCCGCGACGGGATTGCCGGCGTTCTTCGAGAGCGACATGGCCGCCGCCGCGATGGGCGAGCGGCTCTATGGCATCGGCGCCCGCCATTCCGACTATTATTATCTCTATTTCGGCGTTGGGCTTGGTGGCGCCATGATGCATGACGGCAGCGTTCTGCGCGGCGCCTGGGGCAATGCGGGCGAGATCGGCCATATTCCCGTGGTCCCCGAAGGCGAGCTTTGCCCCTGCGGCAACCGAGGCTGCCTCGAGCGCTACCTCTCGCTCGAAGCGCGGGGCCGCCGGGCCGGCAATGACGCCGATTGGGTGGCGCAGGTCGGCCCGATCTTCCGCAACACCATCGCCATCATCGAAAACCTCTTCGACCCAGAGACGGTCGTGCTCGGCGGCCTGGCGGCATCGGAGTTGCTCGAACGCCTGGCAGACGCGGCCGAACCGCTGCACAATTCGGTTTCGGCCCGCGCGGACCGCAAGACGCCGCGCGTCGTCGTCGCCAGCGGCGGCCAGCATGCGGTGCTGCGCGGCGCGGCGGCACTCGCCGTTTCCGGGGTGTTGTCGCCACGCTTCGGCCAGATGTTCGCCGCCGAACGCGAGCGCGGCCGCGACATCCTTTCGACCGGGGAGATTGCAGCATGAGCGAACCCCTGCTGGTGCTCGACAACGTGACCAAGAACTATGGCGCGATCGAAGCGCTGAAGGGGATCAGCTTTTCCATCGGCAAGGGCGAGGTGGTAGCGTTGCTCGGCGACAATGGCGCCGGCAAGTCGACGCTGGTCAACATCATTGCGGGCGGTCTCGAACCGACCTCCGGCCGCATGCTGTTCGAGGGCAAGGAGTTCCTGGCCCGGTCGCCGGCGGAAGCCAAGGCGGCGGGTATCGAGACCGTCTACCAGGACCTGTCGCTCTGCACCAATGTCGACGTGGTGGCCAATTTCTTCATGGGCCGCGAGATCACCAGGAAGGTGCTTGGCGTTCCCGTGCTCGATGAGCGTGCCATGGAAGCCGTCGTCGGGAAAGCGCTGGCCAGCGCCGGTACCCGCATTCCTTCACTGCGCACCAATGTCGAGCATCTCTCGGGCGGCCAGCGGCAGGCCATCGAACTCAACCGCTTCGTGCACTGGGGCGGCAAGCTGGTGCTGCTCGACGAACCGTTCGCCGCACTTGGCGTCGAGCAGACGCGGCGCGGCCTCGACATGATCCGCCAGGTGGCGAGCCAGGGCATCGGCGTCGTCATCATCACCCATATCATGCAGCAGGCTTTTCAGGTCGCCGACCGGATCGTGGTGATCCGGCAAGGCGTCGTGGCGGGCGATGTCGCACGCAACAAGACAAGTCCCGACGCGGTGATCAACATGATCACCGGGGAGACGCTTGCCGGTGCCGGACCGGCGGGCTGAGGGACAAAGAGGGGTCCGGCTTAACAGGGAGCCAACGACATGAAGCGAATACTTCTTGCTGTCTTCGGTATCCTGGCACTGGCTTTTGCCACACTCACGCCGGCATTCGCGCAGTCCAAGGGTATTGTCTACTACATGGTGCCGACACTGCTCGACGAGTTCCAGACTGGCTCGGTGAGCGCGCTGGAGCTGTTCCTGAAACAGACCGGCTACGACATGAAGACGCTGAACGCCGACAACAAGACCGACGCCCAGCAGTCACAGATGAACGACGTCATCGCGCTGAAGCCGGCGGCTATCATCCTGGCCGCCGTCGATTTCAATGCGCTGAAACCGTCGATCGAGGCAGCGCGCGCCGCCGGCATTCCGGTGGTCGAGTTCGACCGCCAGATCACGTCGACGCCGTCCGACTTCACGTCGGTCGCGGGTACCGTCGAGATCGGCTACGTCGCCGCCGACCAGGCCGAAAAACTTCTGAAAGCCAAGAACGGCTCGGTGAAGGGCAAGGTCCTGCAGGTGCTTGGCGATCCCGGCGATCCCTATACGCTCGACATCCAGAAGGGTTTTGAAGAGAAGATGAAGGCGTTCCCGGACGTCAAGATCATCTCGCTGCCTGCCATGCAATGGGAGGCCAGCAATGCCGGCACCATCGTTGCCGACCAGATGCTGGCCAACCCCGACATCGACCTGATCTTCAGCCATGCCGCACACCTGTCGGTCGCCGCCGTCGCCTCGCTCGAGGCCGCCGGCAAGAAGCCTGGTGACGTCATGCTGATGAGTTCGAACGGCGCGCCGGTCGGTCTCGACCTGATCCGCAAGGGCTGGCTCAACGTCGAGGTCGAGCAGCCACTTTACGCACAGGCCGCGGCCGTCGCCATGTTCATGGACAAGGTCGTCAAGAAGGAAGAGATCAAGCCCGGCGAATACGATGTGCTTGGCCTGAAGTCGACCGTCACCAAGGAAGCCTGGGGCCCGAACATCAAGATCCCGGGCGCCGCAATCACCAAGGAGAATGTCGACAATCCGGCCTTCTGGGGCAACCAGAAGCCGCCGACCGATACGGTCAAGCCGGTCGAATAGACAGATGGCCCAACCGCTCCGGGCCATACCCGGCCCGGAGCCCTTCCCTGTCCGTATCGAATGAGACGCAGGCAATGTTCTACGGCCTTGATTGCGCACGCCAACCGGATCGACTTATGAATCCTCGCACACGCAAAGCCCTGGAGTTCGTCCTCGACAACCTCGTCTGGTTCATGCTGCTCCTTGTCCTGGTCGTCTTCTCGCTGTTCATCCCGAATTATTTCCAGCTCGGCATCTTCGCCAACATCATCGAGGCGTCGAGCGTACTCGGCGTCATGTCGATCGGCCTGGCGCTGGTCATCATTGCCGGTCACATGGACCTGTCGGTCGAATCCGTCGCCGCGCTCAGCGCCATGGCGGTGGGCATCCTGTTTTGTTCCTCGGGCATCGGCCTCGGCGTCCAATTGCACCCGGAATGGCTGATGGTTCCGGTGTCGCTGCTGCTGGCGCTGGCCGTCGGCGGCCTCATCGGCGCTTTCAACGGCTATCTTGTGGTCAAGGTCAAGATGAGCGCCTTCATCATCACGCTCGCTTCCTACATCTGGGTGCGCGGTCTGGTGCTGGTCATTTCGGGCGGTCGCTCGGCCCAGGATCTGGCACCTGCCATCCGCTGGTTCGGCATCCAACGCCTGATCGGCCTGCCGCTTACCGCCTGGATCGCGGTGGCCTGTTTCGTGGTCTTCTCGCTGATCATGGCCAAGACGCCGTTCGGCAGGCACCTCGTGATGATCGGGGGCAATGAAACCGCGACCTTCCGCGCCGGCATCCGGGTGAACCGCAACCTGATCATCGCCTTCGTGCTCGCCGGCGCCATAGCAGGGCTCGCCGGCTGGCTGCTGGCGATCCGCACCTCGGGTGCCACGGCCAATCTGGGCGTTGGCCTTCTGTTCAACGCCTTTGCCGCGGTCGTCATCGGCGGCGTCAGCCTGAAGGGTGGTGTCGGCACCTTGCCGGGCGTCTATGCCGGCGTGCTCCTGCTCTCTGCCATCAACACGGCGATCAACCTGATGGGCCTGCCCGCCAACTTCACCCAGGTCATCCACGGCCTGCTGGTTCTGGCAGCGGTGTTGCTCGACGCATTCAAGCAAACCATTCGCCAAAGACTGGCGTGAGGGGGATTGGCGTGAGGTGGGGATTTGGCATGACAGGACGGCTCGCATGACAGGACGACTGGAAGACAAGGTGGCGTTGATCGTCGGCGGCGCGCGCGGCATCGGCAAGGGCATCGCACTGCGCTTCGCCGAAGAAGGCGCAAGGCTGGTGCTGGCCGATACAGAGGAGGAGGCCGGGCAAGCAAGTGCGGATGAACTCGGTGTCCCCTTCATCCGCACCGACATCTCGCAAATGAGAGACGCTGAGGCCGCGGTGGCACTGGCGCTGAGACATCACGGCCGCCTCGATATCATCGTGCAGAATGCCGGCATCTATCCCTGGCAGTTGATCGAAAACACCAGTGCCGACGACTGGGACCGCGTCATGGCCGTCAACCTGCGCGGTACTTTCAATGCCAGCCGCGCGGCCCTGGTACCAATGAAGGCGCAGCGCTTTGGCCGCATGCTCTACACCTCCTCCATCACCGGCCCGCATGTCACCAGCCCTGGCCATGGCCATTATTCGGCGACGAAAGCGGGCATCAACGGCTTCATTCGCGCTGCGGCGCTGGAGTTCTCCGGCTACGGCATCACGGTCAACGGCGTCGAGCCCGGCAATATCCTTACCAAAGCCATCCAGCAGCATCGCGGCGCCGCCTATATCAAGAACATGGAAGATTCGATCCCGCTCGGCCGGCTCGGCAGCCCGCGCGACGTGGCCAACGCCTTCCTGTTTCTCGCCTCGGACGACGCCAGTTACATCACCGGCACCACCATTGTCGTCGATGGCGGGCAATTGCTGCCCGAGGGCAAGGATTTCCGGATGGTGCCGCCGTGAGCAGGGGGCAGCCATACGCCACGAACCGTGTGCCTGCTGAATTGCCGATTTGGCTCGAGCGCTTCGGCGAATTCCTCCAGGCGTCCGGCCGGCTTCAGCCCTTACGGATGGCTGAGGGCAGGCAAGGCTTTCGTCTTGCCGGACAATCTGGCTCCTAAGGTCAGGCTATTCGGGAACCACCCCACAAACGCCTTCATCGCCGTATTGGATCTGGGGAGGACGGCAATGCGCGCCAACAGTGCGGCCCCATGAATGCGAGTGGCAAATTGCCGGCTCCACGCTCTTGAATAGCGGTTGCCGACGGCGAGGCGTGCCGTCCGGTCCCATTGTTCGAACCTTGCCAATTCGCCAGCGAGAAGCCAGCTGGACTGCAGGGCCATGGAGATGCCTTCGGCGATGATGGGATGGGACTCGCCGGCGATGTTGCCGACCCGAAATATGTCGTCGGCAAATCGTGGGCGCATCCCCGGACGTATGGGACCGGCGGCAAGCCATTCACCTTCGAGGCTGGCGTCGCCGATCGTGGAAACCACCGCCGGGCACGATGCCAGTATGTGCGCGTGAACGGCTTGGGCTGCTGACGTGGCACCGCCCTTTTTGCGCAGCCTGGCCAACACGTCGCGGCGTATGCAGCACGACAGCGATATCCTGTCCTGATCCGCCCACACCATGCCACCATAGCCGCCCGGAAACACCAGGAGCGGCATGAGGTCTCGAGCGAGCGAAGCTCCCCTGAAATGGGCCTTGAAGCCAAACAGATCGGAGGCCGCGCTGCTCTTTGGGAGATTGGTCGGCAACCTGCCCCGGCCCCAGGAGCCATGCGCCGCAATCACCACCTGCCCCCTAAGACTTGTCTGACCGTCCTTGTTGGCGATCCGGACGATGGCACGATCGCCATTGCTGGCGATCTCCACCGCGCGCCACGGCTGAAAAACGTCGGCTCCGGCGTTGCGCGCCGCGTCCAAGAGGATGCCATCCAGAACGTCCCGTCCAAGCGCCCGCCCGTAAGCATCCCCGGCGGCGCGCGGCATGCCTGCTTGTATGCCAGGGCCCGACGCGAACAACGCAACCCGCTTGACTTCCGGTCCTGCCTTGGTGCGAACCGCCACGCCCGCCTCCAGACGGTCCAACAGCTCCAGATTGACCGCCGACATGAATTCGCCGCAGACCTTGCGGCGTGGAAACTCGCTTGCTTCGATGATGGCCACGGAACGACCCTGGCCGCGCAAGGCCAAGGCTGCCGATGAGCCGCTTGGACCGGCACCTATGACGATGGCATCGTACATCGCGCAAATCCTTCCTTGGGGAAAACGCGGAAGGCGTGGGTAAACGGGCCAATCCTGCGTTCTTCACACTGCTGCGCGGAACCGAGAGGCCACAAGCCGGAAAGTTCCTTGCCAGCGAAACCTGCGCGGACGCTTGCCGCCGCATCGTGCATGGTGACCTGGTTTACACCGACAAGGCGCAGGAGCGAGCATGCTTTCAAGGCGACAATGTTTCGGCTTGGCTCGGCGGCGAGGAACACCGGTGCCAAACGGCGCAGGGCTTCGAAGAGTGTCTTTAAGGCGGCGTCGGAAAAGTGGTGCAGGAACAGATTGGCCGAGACAACGTCGTACGCGTCACCCCCGGGTTTTGCGATCCAGTCGAAGACATTGTCGGTGACGGTTTCAACGCGCCAGCCCAGTGCCGCGAAATCGGCGCGCCGCCGGTCGGTGATGAGGTCAACCTGGTCGAGCATGACCAGCTCCACGTCGATCCACTTCCTGGCGAGGCGCCTTGCAACCGAGAGCATGAACGCACCGTCGCCGGACCCGACTTCCAAGATTCTGATCGAACCCTCGCGCACGCTTGCCTTCAGGAGGCTGGACATGATCGCGTGTTGAAACATCAGCGAATTTATCCAAATCAGGTCACGCCGGGAGCCAATCGCCTTGGGATCGTCGGGAGGCAAATGATCGAGCAGTTCCGGCTGGATATGACGGCTGTCGAGACCCGTGGCCATGTCAGGCACTGCCGGCAGTGTGGAACATCATCGTCTCGGCCGTGAGGCCGGGGCCGAATGCCATTGCACAGCCCACGTCATCATCCGTGAACCCACGAAGCATCCGCTCCAGCACGAACATCACGGTGGCGGAGGACATGTTTCCGTTTTCGCGAAGCACGTCGCGCGACGGCAACAGCGCATCGGGAGGAAGATCCAGCGCGCGCTCCACGGCGTCGAGAATGGAACGCCCACCCGGGTGAACAGCCCAAAGGTCGACGTTGGCGGCGGTCCTGTTTCCCAGGATGGCGCCGACGCCTTTGCCAAGCGCATTCTGGATTGCAGCAGGAACCTGCCCCGACAGAACCATGTCGAACCCGTCGTCGTGCACGCTCCAGCTCATCAGGTCGCGGGCGTCGGCATCCACGATCGCATGAAAACTGTCCAGGCCGATGCCAAACGGGCGGGCGGTCACCGACGCGGCCGCGCAGCCATCGCCCCAGAGGGAGAAAGATAGCAGTTTTTCGAGATCAGCCGTCTCCTTGAGATGGAGCGTACAGAGTTCGATGCAGACGATCACAACGTGGGCCGCGGGTTCCGACAGGACGATGTGCCGCGCCAGTTTGAGCGCATTGATTGCCGCATAACATCCCATGAAGCCGATGATCGTGCGCTCCACGGTGGTGGGCAGATTGCACCGGGCGATTATTTCCAGGTCGATGCCGGGGGCGGAGAAGCCCGTACACGTGGTGACGATCAGATGCGTGACACCCTTCCTGTCTTCGCCCTCCAGGAGCCGCTCCAATGCTCGCTCGGCCAGCGCGGGCGCGGCCGTGGCAAACATTTCCATGCGTTTGGCCGTACCTGGAAACGCACCGCGCTTGAAAACACCCGCCAGGTCGACGCTCAGACCCTCAGGATCACTAGCGGGTGCGAAGCAGGAATAGCGATGTTCGATGCCGCCCTTGTCGGCCATGCGATCGAAAATTGCGCGGCGGCGGGAATCTGCCAGCTGGGAGCCCGCAAATTGAAGGAAGAATTGGTGGACACCGTGATCAGGGACGGCCGTGGCAATTCGGTTGATGAAAGCTTGAACGGGCATTTTCCTTGACCTGCAGCCGCAGTTGCCTTCGGCGAGAGCTGTGGCCCCCACGGCAATGGCTATCTCTATCGAGGTGAACGCTGGGAGGCCCTAAAGATTTCCCGAAAATGCCGCTCACCCGTGAAAAAGCAATGCACGCCCTCAGGAGGGAGAACAGGTGAGCTGTGCGCGGAACTGTTGTCGACGCGGCGATTCGTGGCGCCCGCAAACCGGAAAACATCAACGGGTGGAAAGATATGGTGGGCGATGACGGGCTCGAACCGCCGACATCTTCGGTGTAAACGAAGCGCTCTACCAACTGAGCTAATCGCCCGCTCCGGGCCGGACCTTTAAGCGGTCGGGACTTGCTTCGCAAGGCTAAATGAGTGTGGGATGCCCTGTTCGCAGGCCCGATTTGCGAACAAAATGCCGGCTGTCAAAAAACCTTCTCCTGTTTGGCGTTATGATGGTTTGGTGCGCTTGACACCCGGTAGCGAACCCCTTATCCAGCGCCCCAACGACGAACACGGCTGACACGTGCTCGTCAATGCGCGGGTGTAGCTCAGTTGGTTAGAGTGCCGGCCTGTCACGCCGGAGGTCGCGGGTTCGAGCCCCGTCACTCGCGCCATTTCCCTCAAGGATCACGATCCTTGTCTCCAGGGAAATGCCGACATGAATTGTCAAAGATCTCTTCAGAATTGACGTGCCGAAGGCGTCCTTAGGCCTGGCTTTCCCAGGATCCAAAATCACCCTTGCATGAGCGGTACCGTGGAACCCACGACGCGGTTCCGGTGGCTGACAAACAACGGCCGAAGCAGCCCTGCAGATTGCGAACGCGTTGGTCGTTGCGAATCTGCTTGCGCAATCGCCCACAAAGCGCTCGATTCATCCGCAGGCAGCCAGATTGCAGTATGCTGCCGGAATGGCATGGAGGACGTAATGTCAATTGCACCGAATATTTCTACGCGCACGATATTCACGCTGATTTGCCTGGGCGGCGCGACGACGGCCGCCTCTATCCTTTTTCCCGCCGCCGCATCGGCGGACCGGCTGCAGCGATGCGCGCGCGAGGGCGAGATCTGCCGCCTGCCCTATCCCGCCGAGGTCGTCTACGGCGCCAAGGGCCGCACGACCTCGCGTTACATCGAGCGCAACGCGATACCCTGTTCGAACCGCGTTTTCGGCGATCCTGCGCCGGGCAAGGAAAAGTTCTGCTTCATCGTGAAGCGCGACCGTGACGAGTCGAACGACGATTACGATGAGCCTCGCCGCGAGAAGTGGGCGGTCTGCGCCGAGGAAGGCGAATTCTGCGATTTCTATGGCCGCAAGGTGGTCAGGTACGGCGCCCACGGCCGATTCACGCAGGACGTGTTCCGCAATGGCGTCCAATGCGACAATGATGCATTCGGCGATCCCGCTCCGGATCAGGGAAAGCGCTGCTACGTCAGGCAGTAGCTTCGCAACGCGCCCATCGAACATGAGACTTCGGAGGCCGGAACGGTCTGGCCTCCGGGGTACCCTGCGAGTTCCGGGCAATTGCCTCAGCCCTTGGCCAGCAGCGCCTCGACCTCCTGCAATGTCGGCATCGACGGTGCGGTGCCTGGACGTGTCACGGAAATGCCGGCAACGGCGCAGGCGAAGCGCACCGCCTCCAGCGGCTCCACGCCGCGCGAAAGTGCTGCGGCCAAGCCGCCATTGAAGGCGTCCCCCGCGCCGGTGGTCTCGACGACAGGGCCGGCACTGATGGCTGGAACATGCTCGGACCGATCCTTCGCGTGCAGCAGCGCGCCCTTGTCGCCGAGCGTGAGGATGACCGTGCCGACGCCCTTTTCAAGCAGCTTGTCCGCGGCGGCGCGCGCGTCGTCGACCGAAGTGACTCCCATTCCGGTCAATTCCTCGGCTTCGGTCTCATTGGGTGTGAGATAGTCGCAGAGCGTGTAGATGCGGTCGGGAAGCTTTGCCGCCGGTGCCGGATTGAGGATGGTCGTCACCCCTGCCCCGCGCGCGATCTCCAGCGCCCGCATCGCGGCATCGATCGGCTGTTCGAGCTGCGTCACGAAAACACCGGCACCACGGATCAGGTCGACATTGGCTTCGATATCCTCAGGCGTGATCAGCATGGCAGCGCCGGGACTGACGATGATGGCGTTGTTGCCGCTTCCCTCCTCGACGAAGATGTAGGCGGCACCGGTATAGCTGTCCGGCGTGTCGATCGCCGCGCTCTTCACGCCGGCATCCTTCCAGGTCCGCCTGGCCATGTCGGCGAAGGCATCGACACCGAGGCGGGTCAGGAATGTGACGTCCGCCCCGAGCTTGCCGGCGGCCACTGCCTGGTTCGACCCCTTGCCGCCTGGCCCCAGCTTGAAGGAATTGCCGAGGATCGTTTCGCCCAGGCGCGGCTGGCGCTGCGCCCTGTAAGCTGTATCGGCAACAAAGACACCGAGGATAACAACCGGCTTGCCCGAGGCCATGCCGCTACTCCGCATCCGGCGGCACGACGCCCTTGCGGAAGGCAAAGCAGCCGTAGAAGCGGCGTTCGCCAGTCTGGATGACGCAATAAGCCTGCTTGGCGCGCTCATAGAAGGCGTAACGCTCGACCGGCACCATCGGCCAGGACTTGCCCTCGGCGGCGTCGATCTCCTTCTGCACTTCCTTCTGCACGGCTGGGATCTCGTCCGGCTTGCCGACGATCTCCATGCGGGCGGCCGAATCATCGACGAACGTGTCCAGCGGGTATAGCGACAGCACGGCCTTCACCACCTGCGCCGCCGAGGCATCGATGCGCAGCACCCGACCGAGCGCCGTCCGGCGCGCTACCGAATCGGAGGGAAAATTGGTGTCGGCGATGATCAGGTCATCGCCATGTCCCATCGCCCGCAATGCCTGGAGCACGTCGGCATTGAGCAACGGATCGATCCCTTTGAGCATGATGGTCCTCGTGAAGTGCGTTTGAGATCAGAGACGCTTCCCGGTCTCGGCGTCGAACAGATGGAGATGGTCGAGCCTTGGCCGAAGCTTCAGCGTGTCGCCCGGCTTGAAGTCATGGCGCTCGCGAAACAGCGCCACCATCTCGCCGTCGCCGAAACGCAGGAAGACCAGGGTTTCCGAGCCGGTCGGCTCGACCACCGAAATCTTGGCCGGCACGCCATCGGGGTGGATCTCAAGATGTTCGGGGCGCACGCCATAGACGATGGAGCGCCCCTCCTCGACGGCGTTGTTCGGAGCAACCGGGAACAGCGTTCCGGCAATGTCGACGCCGCCCTTGCGCCCGGTGCCCTTGAGCAGGTTCATCGAAGGCGAGCCGATGAAACCGGCGACGAAAAGGTTCGCCGGCCGGTCGAAAAGCTCCAGCGGCGCGCCGACCTGTTCGATGCGGCCGTCGCGCATGACGACGATCTTGTCAGCCATCGTCATGGCTTCGATCTGGTCATGGGTGACATAGATGGTGGTGGTCTTCAGCCGCTGGTGCAGTTCCTTGATCTCGGTGCGCATCTGCACGCGCAGCTTGGCGTCGAGGTTCGAAAGCGGCTCGTCGAACAGGAATACCTGCGGATTGCGCACGATGGCGCGCCCCATGGCGACGCGCTGACGCTGGCCGCCGGAAAGCTGGCGCGGATAGCGCTTCAGATAGGGGCTGAGGTCGAGGATGTCTGCGGCGCGCTTGACCCGCTCGGCAACCACGGCCGGATCGGTCTTGCGCAGCTTGAGGGCAAAAGCCATGTTCTGCTCGACCGTCTTGTGCGGATAAAGCGCATAGTTCTGGAACACCATGGCGATGTCGCGCTTTGCGGGCGGCAGGTGATTGACGACGCGGTCGCCGATGGCGATCGTGCCGCCGGAGACAGTCTCCAGCCCCGCCACCATCCTGAGCAGCGTGGACTTGCCGCAACCGGACGGGCCGACAAGCACGACGAACTGACCATCGGCAATGTCGACGCTGACTTCGTGCAGAACCTTGACGGTTCCAAACGCCTTGGCAACATTGCTGATCGCGACTTGAGCCATCGTTCCCCCATCGGCTCCACTGGCCGTAGGCGCAGAAGCTAACCAACGCGACCGATCAGGGCAAGTCGGTCTCTTATAGACAAAAACCGTTCTCGTTGACACGGCGTATGGTTGCGAGAATAGTGACAAGCGCCGATCCGAAACGCTGGTACTCTACCCGAAAAACGGAACGCGAAGCGACGCAGGTTGGGGTCCTACGTTTCGCTTCTGAACAAAGCCAGCGCCCGGCGCGATCGGCACTTCGATTCACGACTAATGTTCTGGGAGGAATAGTCCATGCGAGTAGGTCTTTACGACAAACTGGTCCGTGCCGGCGCTACAAGGCGCGACATATTGAAGGGCGCGGCCTCGATGGCCGCGATCGCGGCCGCATCCGGCGCCGGACTTGGCGCGCTGACGCGCCCAGCTGCCGCCGCAAGCGAACTGCGCTCGAAAATCCTGCAGATCCCCGGGGTTGGCAAAGGTCAGCCGACCGACGCCGACTTCCAGAAGGTTGGCGAGCTTTGCCTCGAGGCGACCAAGGCCAATGTCAAGGAAGGCGAGTTCGCCGGTGTCGAGCTCACCTTCATGGGTCTCAACAACCAGAACCTGCACAATGTGCTGTTTCGTGGTTTCCTGAAGCCATGGGAGACCTATACCGGCGCCAAGATCAGCTGGATCGACCTGGCGCAGGCCGACTACAACGCCCGCCTGCAGCAGTCGATCGCCACCGGCACCGTCGATTTCGACATCATCGAGATGGGCGCCCCGTTCGAGGGCGACGTCTGCGGCAAGGGCCTGACTTCGGAGATGCCCGACTGGGTCAAGAAGCAGATCGACTTCGACGATCTCGTCAACTACCTCAAGCCGCCCGTTGGCACCTGGGATGGCAAGCAGTACCGGGTCACCATCGACGGCGACGCGCACAACTTCAACTACCGCACCGACGTGTTTGCAGACGCCGATCTCGCCAAGCAGTGGAAGGATGGCGGGGCGACCAGCGAATGGGGTGTACCGAAGACCTGGCAAGAGGTTCAGGCCGTGACCAAGTTCCTGAAGGGCAAGAAGTTCAAGGGCCAGGATGTTTACGGCTATCTCGACGCGCCTAAGCCCTGGGGCGGTTTCGGCTTCTATTTCCTGGGCAGCCGTGCCAGCGCCTACGCCAAGCATCCCGATGACAAGGCCTGGCTGTTCGACGCCGACACGATGAAGCCACGCGTCAACAATCCGGCTTGGGTACGGGCCATCCAGGATGTCATCGACGCCCTGCCGTCGGAGCCCGCCGACCAGATCAATGCCGACCCGAACACCACCGCCTTCCAGCAGTTCCTGGCCGGCACCGGCTCGATGATCCCCTGGTGGGGCGATGTCGGCTCGAACGTCAAGACCAATGATAGCTCGGTCATCGGCGATGTCACCGGCTTCTCGATCCTGCCGGGCTCCGACGATGTCTATAACTCCAAGACCGGCAAGTGGGAGAAGCTCGCCAGCGGCCCGAACTATGCGCCGAACTGCGCCTATCTCGGCTGGGGCGTCTATGTCATGGCCCGTGTCGATGCGGACGAGAAAAAGAAGAAGGCTGCATGGTCGGCGGCCGCCCATCTCGGCGGCAAGGACCTGTCGATCTGGACGGCGATGTATCCGTCGGGCTTCCAGCCCTACCGCAACTCCCATTTCGACATTCCCGAATGGGTGGCGGCCGGCTACGACGAGGCTTTCATCACCTCCTATCTCAAGTCGGAAGGCGACAGCTACAACCACCCCAACGCGGCGATCGAGCCGCGCATCCCCGGCATCTTCCAGTATTACAGCGCCGCCGAGGATATCCTGGCCAACACTTTCGCCGGCAAGATGAAGGCGCAGGAAGGCGCCGATGCCATCGCGGCCGCCTGGGAGAAGCTGACCGACCAGATCGGCCGCGACAAGCAGGTCAAGCTCTACAAGGCCTCGCTCGGCATGTAAGCTGCCTTTGAACCGTGGTCCGGCGGCAACGCCGGACCACAGCCTTCCCTTCCAAACGGGCGAGATTTGTGGCTGACCAGACTTCGACCGCGACCGGGTGGCCGGCAGACGCCGCCTCCTATGATCTGATCCCGCCAGGGCGCAGGCGTTTGGGCTGGGCGCTGATGGCGCTTGCCACGCTCGGCCTGCTGGCAACGATCGTGCTGCAGATCCTCTACAAGACCGAGGTCGATACGATCGGCTTCGAGACATGGCGGCCCGTGGTCTACGCCTATGTGCTGTGGGGTGTGGCGATCGGCATCGGCCAGGTTCTGACACGCGGCGAGGACGGCCAGCGCGCGCTCTTCCTGCTACCGGCTCTTTTGTTCACCATCGCGATGGTGATCTTCCCGACGCTGTTCGGCTTCTACATCGCGCTCACCGACTGGAATCTCAGTTCGTTCAGCGGCCGCAGGTTCAACGGGCTCGACAATTTCTGGCAGATGCTCGCCGACCCGTACTACCGCAACGCCCTGGTCAACATGGTGCTCTATGTGCTGGCGGTGCTGGTCGAATATGTGATCGCGTTCGGCCTGGCGCTGCTGCTCAACGCGCAGATCCGCGCCCGAAAATTCTTCCGGGTGGTGTTCCTGATGCCGCTGATGCTGTCACCGGTCGCCGTGTCCTGGATGATCGGCAAGTCGCTGATGGAATACCGCTTTGGACCAGCAGCCACGCTGGCGCGCCATCTCGGCTGGGAAGACCCGGCTTTCTTCTCGAACCCGATCACCGCCCGCATCTCGATCATGCTGCTGGACGCCTGGACCTTCGTTCCGTTCATGATGATCATGCTGCTGGCGGGACTGCAGGCGATGTCGCGCGAGGTGCTGGAGGCGGCGCGTGTCGATGGCGCCACGGCCTGGCAGACCTTCTGGCAGGTCACTTTCCCGCTGATGCTGCCGGTGTCGGTGACGGCGGTGATCCTGCGCATCATCTTCAAGCTGAAGCTTGCCGACATCATAATCACGGTTACCTCGGGCGGTCCGGGCGGCGCCACTGATTCGGTGTCGAGCTTCATCTACCGCGAATACCGCGACCGCTCGAATGTCGGCTACGGGACCATGCTGGCGATGGCCTATCTGGTCATCATCGTGGTGTTCGTGACCTGGCTGTTGAAGTTCGCCAGCCGTTTCGTGCGCAATGTGAATTAGGGCAAGATGAGCGTCCAGACCACAGACTACGTCGCCTCCGAAATCCGCTCGCCGGCGAGCTTCGTCGCCAGCCGCGTCTTCATCTATGGCGCGCTCGCCTGCTGGGGCTTCATCTGCCTTTTTCCGATCTATTGGACCATCACCACCTCGTTCAAAACGGCGGTGGATGTCACCCAAGGCCATCTGATCCCGTTCGTCGACTTCCAGCCGGATTGGAAAGGGTGGCGATCGCTTGGCCTGTCGCCGGACTCGATTTTCCAGACTTCGACCGTGCGCGACGAATTCCTCAAGCGTTTCATGAATTCGGTCATCACCTCGGTCGGCGCGTCAAGCCTGGCGATCATCATCGGCAGCCTCGCTGCCTATGGCCTGACCCGCTATCGCTACCATTTCGCCTGGTTCAAGAACGAGGATATCTCGTTCTTCTTCCTGTCGCAGTTGATCCTGCCGCCGGTGGTGCTGGCCCTACCCTTCCTGGTGCTCTACCGCGAAGTCGGGCTGCTCGATACGCGCATCGGGTTGATCCTGCTCTACACGCTGATGGTGCTGCCGATCGTCATCTGGATCATGCGTGACCAGTTCAATTCCATCCCCGTCGAGCTGGAGGAAGCAGCCCTCGTCGACGGCCTGTCGATCTGGGGCGCCTTTTTCCGCATCGTCATGCCGATCGCGCTGCCGGGCATGGTCGCAGCCTTCATCCTGGCAATGGTGCTGTGCTGGAACGAGTATTTCTTCGCCGCCCTTTTGACATCGACGGACGCCAAGACGATCCCGGTCATGGTCGCCAGTCAAACGGGGTCGCAAGGTATCAACTGGTGGTCGATGGCTGCTCTGGCCACCGCAGCGATCGCGCCGCTTGCGGTCATCGGCATCGCGCTGGAACGTTACCTGATCATGGGCATGACGGCTGGTGCGGTGAAGTAACCGGGCGCCTCTTCCTTCTCTCCGCTGTGGGAGAAGGAAAGGGCGGGCTAGGCCTTCAGGATCGTGCGCAGATGATCCATGATCATGGCGACGCCCTGCTGTCCGAGTTCTGCCGAAGCATCCGCCGCGCTCGCCGTATACCAGCTTTTGTTGTCCGCGAAGTGCGCGGCATCCACCGCTTCCGGGCATAGCGCCAGCATCAGCGATGTCTCACCGATGCCGGCATGGTCGAACGGGTATTTGCCGTTCATTGCGACCGGCATCAGGGGATGCACCTGTACCCAGTTGAAGAAATTTTCGCCCGCGGCATGTCCGGCGTAGTAGTCGGCCATCGTCTCGGCTCCCCACCAGCCCTCGCCGCGCTGCTTCTCGAGGAAGCGGAAGATCGCCTGTCTGCCGGCGGTCTTGAAAGCGAGATCGGTCGGCATGCCGGCGGAGAAATTCTCAGTCTGGTGATGAATGATGGCGTGGATGTTGCGAAAGCCGATGCGCAGCAGGCTGTAGAACAGCTCTTCGCCGAACGGCGCCAGTTGATTGCCGCCGACCTGAACGGAGCCGCTGCCTTCAGGCGGTGCGACAGCATAGCTCGCCGCCCCGTAATAGAAGGGCGGCAGGATGACGATGTCGCTCTCTTTTTCGAACAGTTCCAGCGTCTTGATGACGGCCAGCGTGTCCATGCCGACGGCCATGTGCTCGCCATGGTATTCCAGCACGCCGAGCGGCAGCGCGACCGGCCAATTCTGCGCGATCGCCTTGCGGATCTGGTGCGGCAGCATCAGTTCATAGCGCATGGTCTATTCCATGTTGGTGTGACGGGCGCGCATGGCTTCCGGCAACGCCGCGGTCAACTCCCTTAATTTCAGCACCATGATCTCGAACAGCAGGAACAACGCGCCCTCGAAGACAGAGCCCATCGGCAGCACCGACGTCTTTTGCGGCCCCTGGTCGTCGGCCATGGTCTGCGCCGGGATCAGCAGCGTCAAATCGGCTAGCCCTACAGCGCTGCCGCCCGCCTGGGCGGTCAGGAGCAGGACGGTTGCGCCGGCCTCGCGCGCAATGCGCATCAGGGTGAGTACAGTCGAAGTTTCGCCAGGCCCGGAACTGACAAGCAAGACATCGCCCTGCCCTACAGGCGGCGTGGTCATGTCGCCGACGACCGAAACCGGCAGGCCCAGATGATAGAGCCGCATGGCGAAGCCCTTCACCTGCAAGGCCTCGCGGCCGCAGCCATAGACGACGATCTGTCTGGCATCCGCCAGCATCCCGCAAGCGGCGTCGATCCGATCGCGGTCGACGCGCGCCAGCACCGCGCCAAGCTCGTCGAGCGCGGTCCTGAACATCTGCGAGCCGGAGTTGCTCATGGCCGCGCCACCGGCGTGCCAGTAGTCGAAGATGATTGGCAATTTCCGATCATGCTCTTCCCCGGAACAGCTTGATTTCGTTCATGCTAGCAACCGCGAAAATGCGTGTCCAACGCTCAGCGGTGCTTTTGCCGAGCCACGAGCATGATAGTGTCATGTTAGACAAATCAATGCGGGAAAATTTCAAGACATGAAGACACGGCATTTCGACCGCATCGGCAATGGCGGCATCGCCTTTACGGAGCTGGGCTTCGGCACGGCTCCGCTCGGCAATCTTTACCGCGCCGTCTCCGACGAGGACGCCAATGCGACGCTGGAGGCCGCCTGGGCGACTGGCTGCCGCTACTATGACACAGCACCTCTCTATGGGCTCGGCCTGTCGGAAACGCGCCTCAACCCGTTCCTGCGCTCCAGGAAGCGCGACGACTATGTGCTGTCGAGCAAGGTCGGCCGCATCATGCGCGCCTGCCCGCCGGAGGAGCGCACGGGCATCGGCAAGTTCTTCGACACGCCGTCGCGCAAGGAGGTCTACGATTACAGCTATGACGGCGTCATGCGCTCGTTCGAGGCGTCGCTGGAGCGGCTTGGCGTCGACCGCATCGACATCCTGTTCGTGCACGATGTCGACATCTTCACCCATGGCAGCAAAGAGGCGTCCGACCAGCGCATCGATGAGTTCATGCGCTCGGGCTATTATGGTCTGCTTGCCTTGCGCGACCAAGGCGTCATCAAGGCGTTCGGCGGCGGCATCAACGAGTGGCAGGTGGCCCAGACGCTGGCCGAGCGCGGCGATTTCGACCTGTTCCTGCTTGCCGGTCGCTACACGCTGCTGGAACAGGAGGCGCTGACATCGTTCCTGCCGCTTTGCCAGAAACGCGGCATCGGCATCGTTCTCGGCGGCCCCTACAATTCCGGCATCCTGGCGACCGGACCCAAGCCCGGCGCCTACTACAACTATTCCGAAGCGCCGCAGGATGTGCTCGACCGCGTGACGCGCATCGAGGCCGTCTGCAAACGCCATGATATCAGGCTGATCGAGGCCGCCCTGCAGTTCCCGCTGTTGCACCCGTCGGTGGTTTCGGTCATCCCCGGCGGCCAGAGGCCTGAAGAAGTCGAGAGCAACCGGTCGCTGCTGGACGCGAAACTCCCTGCAGCGCTCTGGGCCCATCTCAAGAAGGAAGGCCTGATGCGCGCCGACGCCCCGACTGTTTGAGGAGCTTCCGATCCGATCGACACGAGTCCAAAAATGAAAAGCCGGGCAAGCCCGGCTTTTCAGGTTTTTGAAAATTAAATGCGCTTAGTTGACGGCGTCCTTGAGGCCCTTGCCGGCCGAGAACTTCGGCACGGTGCGCGCCGGGATCTGCACTTCGGCACCGGTCTGGGGGTTGCGGCCAGTGGATGCAGCGCGCTTTGACACGGTGAAATTGCCAAAGCCGACAAGCCGGACATCGCCGCCCTTCTTCAGTTCGCCGGAGATGACAGAAAACACTGCATCGACCGCCGACTGCGCGTCACCCTTCGAAATGCTCGCGGCGTCGGCGACAGCGGACACCAGTTCGTTCTTGTTCATAAAAATTCCCTTCCATGAGAACACCGGAACTTACGACTCGTCCGGCAGGAAACGGACTTTAGAAAGAAGCGTTGCCGCAACCAAGTCGAAAAGGCAGGAAAAAAGCGGAAAAAGCCCGGAATTCCGGGGTTTTTCACATGAAAAAGCCGGGCGCGAGGCCCGGCTTTCTGTTTGTGCACTGCAACTTTAGAAAAAACTAATGCGCAAGCGACTTTCCGGCATCGTCGGCACTGTCGGTCGTGGCCGGCGGATTGACCGGCTCGACCCATTCGATCGGCTCCGGCATCCGCACCAGCGCGTGGCGCAACACCTCACCGACGCGTGAGACCGGAATGATTTCCATGCCGTTCTTCACGTTGTCCGGAATCTCCGCCAGATCCTTGGCGTTGTCTTCCGGGATCAGCACCTTCTTGATGCCGCCGCGCAGCGCGGCGAGCAGCTTCTCCTTGAGGCCGCCGATCGGCAAGATGCGGCCGCGAAGCGTTATCTCGCCAGTCATCGCCACATCGGCCCGAACCGGAATACCCGTCAGCACCGACACAATGGCCGTGGCCATGGCGGCACCCGCGGACGGACCGTCCTTCGGCGTTGCGCCTTCCGGCAAGTGCACGTGGATGTCGCGCTTGTCGAACAGCGGCGGCTCGATGCCGAAATCGATGGCGCGCGAACGGACATAGGAGGCCGCCGCCGAAATCGATTCCTTCATCACGTCGCGCAGATTGCCGGTCACCGTCATGCGGCCCTTGCCGGGCATCATGACACCTTCGACCGTCAGCAACTCGCCGCCGACCTCCGTCCAGGCAAGACCGGTGACGACACCGACCTGATCGTCAGCCTCGACCTGGCCGAAGCGGTAGCGCTGAACACCGAGATAGTCGGCGAGGTTCGCCGCCGTGATGCTCACCGTCTTCTTCTTCGTCTTCAGGATCTCGGTCACCGCCTTGCGCCCGAGCTTCATCAGCTCGCGCTCCAGGCTTCTGACGCCCGCTTCACGGGTGTAGGTCTGGATGATCGCGCGGATCGCGTCCTCACCGACGGAGAACTCCTTCGGCTGCAGTGCGTGATCGCGGATCACCTTCGGCATCAGGTGCCGCTTGGCAATCTCGATCTTCTCGTCCTCGGTGTAGCCGGCGATACGGATGATCTCCATGCGGTCCATCAGGGGCGCAGGGATGTTCAGCGTGTTGGCCGTCGTCACGAACATCACGCTCGACAGGTCGTATTCGACCTCGAGGTAGTGATCCATGAACGTCGAGTTCTGTTCGGGATCGAGCACCTCGAGCAGGGCCGACGACGGATCGCCACGGAAGTCCTGGCCCATCTTGTCGATCTCGTCGAGCAGGAAGAGCGGGTTGGACTTCTTTGCCTTCTTCATCGACTGGATGACCTTGCCGGGCATCGAGCCGATATAGGTGCGCCGGTGACCACGGATCTCGGCTTCGTCACGCACGCCGCCGAGCGCCATGCGGATGAACTCGCGACCGGTTGCCTTAGCGATCGATTTGCCGAGCGAGGTCTTGCCGACACCGGGAGGGCCGACGAGGCACAGGATCGGCCCCTTCAGCTTCTTCTGGCGGCTTTGCACGGCAAGGTACTCGACGATGCGGTCCTTGACCTTGTCGAGGCCGAAGTGATCGGTGTCGAGGACGTTCTGCGCGTAGGCCAGGTCCTGCTTGACCTTGGAGTTCTTGCCCCACGGGATCGACAGCAGCCAATCGAGATAGTTGCGCACGACCGTCGATTCAGCCGACATCGGCGACATCGTCCTGAGCTTTTTCAATTCGGCTTCCGCCTTTTCGCGAGCCTCCTTGGAGAGCTTGGTTTTCTTGATGCGCGCCTCGATCTCGGCGGCCTCGTCGCGGCCGTCCTCGCCTTCGCCGAGCTCCTTCTGAATCGCCTTCATCTGCTCGTTGAGGTAGTATTCGCGCTGCGTCTTCTCCATCTGGCGCTTGACGCGCGAGCGGATGCGCTTCTCCACCTGCAGGACGGAGATTTCGGCTTCCATGAAGCCCATCGCCTTTTCCAGCCGCTCCTTGACGGAAAGCGTGGCCAGCATTTCCTGCTTTTCAGGGATCTTGATGGCGAGATGCGAGGCAACCGTGTCGGCGAGCTTGGAATAGTCGTCGATCTGGCTGGCGGCACCCACCACTTCGGGCGAGATCTTCTTGTTCAGCTTGACGTAGTTCTCGAAGTCGGTGACGACCGAGCGGGCGAGGGCCTCGACCTCTACCTCTTCCTCTTCCGGCTCGACCAGCGCCGCGGCCTTGGCCTCGTGGAAGTCGGGACGGTCGGTGAAAGAGACGATTTTCGCACGCGAGGCGCCCTCGACCAGAACCTTGACGGTGCCGTCGGGCAACTTCAGCAATTGCAGCACATTGGCGAGCGTGCCGATGTCGAAGATCGCATCGGGCTCGGGATCGTCATCGGCGGCATTCATCTGGGTGGCAAGCAGGATCTGCTTTTCCTGACCCATCACCTCTTCCAGCGCCTTGATCGACTTTTCACGCCCGACGAAGAGCGGAACGATCATGTGCGGGAACACCACGATGTCGCGCAGCGGGAGGACTGCGAAGACGCCGTCGCTGGGAGCCTTGGATATTTTGGCCATTGTCCAACCTTTCATGTCGCGGCCACCATCAGGCCAACCGCGAATCTCATATTAACGACCGGGGATCGTTCCGCCTACCACCGTTTATGACGGGAGTTTTACAGCACAGAAATCGGGCACCTCGGCCTTCTCGTGTTAGGTGGAGGCAGGCGGGCCAAAGATCAAGAGTTAACATGGTCCGCAATCCATTCCATCGCGAAGGTGTGCCGGTTCCTCGCAGCAAAACGGCGCCGCATGGGCGCCGTTCCACAAAAATATAGGGCCAAGTGCCATATCAGGCGCTGACATTGCCCTTCTTTTCCTTCTGTTCGGAATAGATGTAGAGCGGCCGGGCGCTGCCGGTCACCACCTCTTCCGAAATCACCACCTCGCGCACGCCTTCGAGCGCGGGCAGTTCGAACATCGTGTCGAGCAGGATCGCT
Organism: Mesorhizobium sp. B2-3-11; assembly: GCF_006442215.1. Taxonomy (NCBI): domain Bacteria; kingdom Pseudomonadati; phylum Pseudomonadota; class Alphaproteobacteria; order Hyphomicrobiales; family Phyllobacteriaceae; genus Mesorhizobium; species Mesorhizobium sp. B2-3-11. The sequence goes on from NZ_VFVS01000010.1 coordinate 124,653, forward strand.
TCCATAATCGAACGCAGGCCGCGCGCGCCGGTCTTGCGCTCGATGGCGCGCTTGGCGATCGCCGAAAGCGCGTTCTCGTGGAAGGTCAGGTCGACATTTTCCATCTCGAACAGGCGCTGATATTGCTTGACCAGCGCGTTCTTCGGCTCGGTCAGGATCTGGATCAATGCCGGCTCGTCGAGATCTTCGAGCGTCGCCAGGACCGGCAGACGACCGACGAATTCCGGAATGAGGCCGAATTTCAACAGATCCTCGGGCTCGACCAGGCGGAAAACGTCACCAGTGCGGCGATCCTCCGGCGACGCGACGATGGCGCCAAAACCGATCGAGGTTTTCCTGCCGCGGTCCGAGATGATCTTGTCCAGCCCGGCGAAGGCGCCGCCGCAGATGAACAGGATGTTGGCGGTGTCGACCTGCAGGAATTCCTGCTGCGGGTGCTTGCGGCCGCCCTGCGGCGGCACGGAGGCGACCGTGCCTTCCATGATCTTGAGCAGCGCCTGCTGCACGCCCTCGCCCGACACGTCGCGGGTGATCGAGGGATTGTCGGACTTGCGCGAAATCTTGTCGATTTCGTCGATGTAGACGATGCCGCGCTGGGCGCGCTCGACATTGTAGTCGGCCGACTGCAACAGCTTCAGGATGATGTTCTCGACGTCCTCGCCGACGTAACCGGCCTCGGTCAGCGTCGTGGCGTCCGCCATGGTGAAGGGCACGTCGATGATGCGGGCCAGCGTCTGCGCGAGCAGCGTCTTGCCGCAGCCGGTCGGGCCGATCAGCAGGATGTTGGACTTGGCCAGCTCGACGTCGTTGTTCTTGCCGGCATGCGCCAGGCGCTTGTAGTGGTTGTGGACCGCCACCGACAGCACGCGCTTGGCGTAGGGCTGGCCGATGACGTAGTCGTCGAGAACCTTGAGGATCTCCTGCGGGGTCGGCACGCCCTCGCGCGACTTCACCATCGAGGTCTTGTTCTCCTCGCGGATGATGTCCATGCACAGCTCGACGCACTCGTCGCAGATGAACACCGTTGGGCCGGCGATCAGCTTGCGCACCTCGTGCTGGCTTTTGCCGCAAAACGAGCAATAGAGCGTGTTCTTGGAATCACCGCTGTTGTTGCCGACCTTGCTCATTTTCATGTCCTTTCATGGCCGCCCGCCGATGGTCTGGCTGAAAGGGCGCATACTCTATTTATCGCGGGAATCCGCCGCCGCCAGTCTTCCGGCTCCCGCAACGTATTGCGTACGAAACACAAATCAGAAAACGTGGCAATGATTCGCAGCTTCCCCACGCAAAGCTAAGCCGTCGAAAATCAACATAGCCTTAACGTAGGCAATCCCGACCTCCGAGGGAACAGCCAATTGTGGCCGAAATGACGCAAGACACGCCAAAAGCGCGTGATGGTGCCATCCAACTGCCAACTAGCCTTTATGCCAACGCCCCCTCGGCCGCCTCGCGCGACGAAATGACCTTGTCGATCAGGCCGAAATCCTTGGCCTCGTCGGCGGTCATGAAATGGTCGCGGTCGAGCGTCTTCTCGATCTCGTCATAGCTCTTGCCGGTGTGCTTGACATAGACCTCGTTGAGGCGACGCTTCAGCTTGATGATGTCCTGGGCGTGACGCTCGATATCGGACGCCTGGCCCTGGAAGCCGCCGGACGGCTGGTGAACCATGATGCGGGCGTTCGGCGTCGCGAAACGCATGTCCTTGTGACCGGCGGTCAGCAGCAGCGAGCCCATCGAGGCCGCCTGGCCGATGCACAGCGTCGACACGGCCGGCTTGATGAACTGCATGGTGTCGTAGATCGCCATGCCCGAGGTGACGACGCCACCTGGCGAATTGATGTAGAGGTTGATTTCCTTTTTCGGGTTCTCAGCTTCGAGGAACAGGAGCTGCGCGCAGACCAGCGTCGCCATGCCGTCCTCGACCGGACCGGTGATGAAAATGATGCGCTCCTTGAGGAGGCGCGAGAAAATGTCGTAGGCCCGCTCGCCGCGATTGGTCTGTTCGACCACCATCGGAACGAGGTTCATGTAGGTTTCGACGGGGTTCTTCATCAGTTATCTCTTGTCTCGCGGTGGGATTCCGGCGCCGGACAGGCTGGCAGCTCGGGCAGAATCGGTTCTGGATCGTCAAGATGTAAATAGGATGCCGGCTCATCCTTGTGCAAGGCCGACCCGTCCTAGCCATCTGGGTAAGTCGAATCAAGCTTCCGGGCAAGGATTAGCAGCAGCTGATGCCACGCCGACCCGAAATACCGAGCCGGCCCCCGCCAGGTAGCAGTTTCTTAACCTCGTCACTTAACGAAATGCGCCGAACCGCTTTTCTCCGCAACGGCCTCCGCTACAATTCAACGTTGAACTCGTGGCTTTGTTTTTATGCATGTCGTTGCCCCAAAACCGAGGTTCACTTTTGGGCGCCATGCAATAGAGTTCAAATGGGAGTGTCATGTCAGGAAAGACCGCATGCTTCGCCATTGCCGGGCTGACCCTGCTCGGCTCGATTTCGCAAACGGCGGCAGGCGGCCGCGCCGTCGAATGCTACGAGCCCGTCCGCACACCGGCCGTTTACGACACCGTCTACGAAGACGTCATGGTCAGCCCTCCCGGCCAGCAGACCGTCGACTATGATCCGCCGATCTATGGCACCCGTGAGCGTGTGGCGATGACCGTTCCGGCACAGGTTCAATATGAAGTGGTCCCGGCAATCACCCGGACCGTCTACCACACCGTCAGGATCGATGGCGGCGGTTATTCCTGGGAATGGCGCGTCATCCATGGCCGCCGGGTGCTGTGCAAGGTCTGGCACAAGGCGCGCTACGAACGCGTCGCCGAGACGGTGGTGATCCAGCCCGAGCGAACGCGGCGCGTCGTCATTCCGGCGCAATATGACAGCATCGCCGAGGAGGTGCTGGTGCGCCCCGAGCAAAGGCGCGTCATCGATATTCCCGCCGCCTACCAGACCGTCCCGCGGCGCGTGCTGGTGCGTGAAGGGTCATCGGAATGGCGCCGCGTGCATATACCGAGGCACTGCCAGGACTGAGCCTAGGCCACCTCGGCCCGCAGCCAAGCCTTGAGGCCCGCGACATCGCTATCGCCAATGGCTTTGGCAACACGGCGCCCGACCGCGGCACCAAATTTGTAGCCGTGACCCGAGCACGCCGAGACGACCAGGCACTTGCCTGTCTCATGCGCCAGGAATTTCTCGTCTGACGTGAAGGTGTAGGCGCAGGTGACCACTTCGGTCACCTTATACTCCTCGATGCGGGCGATCGGCGGCGAAAACAGGTTGCGGATCGCCTCGCCCTCGCCCGGCACCGGCTCGCGGTTCCAGTCGGCGTCGCTGGTCGGCACCTTGTGCAGGCCTGAGCCGAATTTCATGCCGGCGCCACGGGTGGGCGGGATCATGTAACCGTCGGTCTTGCCGCCGACATCGAGAATGACGGGCGCCGCCTCCCAGGCCGCCTTGAGATCGGCGGGCGGTTCGACATAGGCGAGCGCGGTGCGAAAGGTCTTCAATTCACCGCCGAGTTCAGGGAATAGCTTCAGCACCCAGGCGCCGGCGGCAACGACTATGCGGTCTGCCTGCATCGTCTCGCCGCTTTCCAGCACGATATGGCCGGCCTCGGCATCGATCTCCGTCACCTTGCTGTGCTCGTAGACGTTGGCTCCGTTGGCGCGCAGCCATTTGGCGAGCCCCGCCGCTATTCCGCGGCAATGCAGCGCGCCGCCTTCCCTGGAGAAATAGGCGTAGCGGAACGAGCCGGCCTCAAGGAACGGCCAGCGCTCGACGGCAGCGTCCGGTTCCAGCAGTTCGAAAGGGAAATTCCCCTCTTCCAGGCCCTCGCGGTATTCCTCGGCCTCATCGCCGGGCTCGCGCGAAACGCAGACGAACCCGCGCGCATCGAGGTGGTTCTCGCCGAGATCGGCCCACATCTCGTCCCAGGCCTCATAGGCTTCGGTGATCAGCCGCCCATAGTCGGTGCCAGCGCGGTAGGCGCGGCGAATGATACGGTGATGGTCGCCCGATGCCGCCAGCGGATTGGGAATCGGCCCCTGCTCGACGATCGACACGGCGTGGCCCGCCTTGACCAGCGACCACGCCGTGGAGAGACCGGCGATACCCGCGCTGACAACGATCACATTCATCCGTTCAGACTTTCCGCAACCCTATGCTGGCTCAATGCATCGGGCTGTCGGACGCAACATACGGTCTGGAACCGGGCTGGCAAGCCGCGCTATGGGTTCTGGCATGACCAAATCGACGCTCCCGTATCTGGCCTTTGATCCAGCCACTCGCCGGCTCAGGCTCGACCCGCGCGAACCGGCTTTCTTCCTGAACCCTTACGAGGCCTACGGCTTCCTGCACGACGCGTCGAATGCATTTTTCTGGGAAGAGTTCGGCTTCTGGTGTTTTGGTGGCTTTGGCGATGTCAACAGACTGCTGCGCGACCGCCGTTTCGGCCGCCAGAACCCGGCCGGCGTCCCAGACAGCCGTGGTGTCGGCCAAGACAGGACCTATCTCAAGGCATTTGACGGCATCGAAGCCAACTCGATGCTGGAACTGGAGCCGCCGGTGCACACGCGGCTGAGGACATTGGTCAACCGTGCCTTCGTCTCGCGTCAGGTCGAACGGTTGCGGCCGCGTGTCGAGGCACTCGCCAACGAATTGATGGATCGTTTCGAACCTGGCAAGGTCGTTGACCTCCTGCCGGCCTTCGCCTCCCCGCTGCCGATCACCATCATCGCCGAAATGCTCGGCGTGCCGGTGGAGATAGGCCCGCAACTGCTCGACTGGTCGCATCGGATGGTCGCCATGTATATCCATGGCCGCACCCGCGAGACCGAGGACGCGGCCAACCGTGCCGCGGGCGAATTCTCCGACTTCCTGCGTGGCTACGTGACCGAGCGGCGCAAGAAGCCGGGCGATGACCTGCTGTCGCTGCTGATCTCGGCCCAGGAAGACGGCCAGAAACTGTCCGAGGACGAGCTGGTCTCCTCGGCCATCCTGTTGCTCAACGCCGGCCATGAAGCGACCGTGCACCAGACCGGCAACGCCGTCCATTCCATCCTGGCGCAAGGCGGCGACCCGCGCCGCTTCTTCACCTCACCGGAAGCGACAGCAGCGACGGTCGAGGAATGCCTGCGCTTCGACGCGCCGCTGCACATGTTCATGCGCTATGCCTATGAGGAGATCGAAATCGCGCCCGGCATCGTCGTGCGGCCGGGCCAGACGATCGGGCTTTTGCTTGGCATGGCCAATCATGACCCGGACGCCTTTGCCGAACCGCAGGCCTTCCGGCAGGAGCGCACCGACCAGAAGAATGTGTCTTTCGGCGCCGGTATCCATTTCTGCATCGGCGCGCCGCTCGCCCGCCTCGAACTGCAGGTTTCGCTGAAGACTTTGTTTGATCGGCACCCGCGAGTGCATCTTGCCGAACAGCCCCGCTTCCGCGACAGTTACCACTTCCATGGGCTGGAGGCGCTCTCCGTGCATTTCTGACCATGGTGGGCTGGGCTTGCGATGAGATTGTTTTCGAGAGGCGCGATCGCGCTCGCCGTGACGATCCTGTTCGGCTGCATGGCTGACGCCGTGGCCCAGAAGCCGGAGAGTATCCGGCAGCGAGGTGATCAAAGCTTGATCACATACTCCTTGCGAGTCGTTTCAAGCACTTCCCAGCTTCCCCTGAAGCCCGGCCTCAGCACGAAGCTGTCCCCGGCCTTGACGGTGCGCGCTTCCCCACCCTCTTCCGCGATCACCGAGACCCCTGACAGGATGTGGCAGAATTCCCATTCGTCATAGACGATGCGCCATTTGCCAGGGGTCGATTCCCAGATGCCGGCGTAGAGGCCGCCGTCGCGCTCCTCGATGTTCCAGGTGCGGAATTTCGGATCGCCCGAAATCAGGCGATCCGGCGCGGGCGCGCCGGATTCGGGCTCGACGCTCTTGGTGTCGACGGAAAGAAGCGCGGACATATCAGGTCAGACCTTGGCGAGTGCCTGTTCGAGGTCGGCGACAATGTCGGTGACATCCTCGATGCCGATGGACAGCCGCACAGTGTCCGGGCCAGCGCCGGCCTTGACCTTCTGCTCGTCGGAAAGCTGGCGGTGCGTGGTCGATGCCGGGTGGATGACCAGCGACTTGGTGTCGCCGACATTGGCCAGATGCGAGAAGAGCTCAAGTGCTTCGACGAACTTGATGCCGGCCTCGTAGCCGCCCTTGAGGCCGAAGGTAAAGACGGCGCCGGCGCCTTCAGGCGAGTATTTCTTCTGCAACGCATTGTTCTTGTCGCTGGGCAGGCCGGGATAATTCACCCAGGCGACCTTGGGGTGGTTGGACAGCCAGCCGGCGACCGTGATCGCGTTGTCGCAGTGCCGCTGCATGCGCAGCGGCAAGGTTTCGAGGCCGGTGAGGATAAGGAAGGCATTGAACGGCGAGATCGCCGGGCCGAGATCGCGCAGGCCGAGCACGCGGGCGGCGATGGCGAAAGCGAAATTGCCAAAGGTTTCGTGCAGCACGAGGCCGCCATATTCGGGGCGCGGTTCCGACAGCATCGGGTACTTGCCCGACTTCGACCAGTCGAAGGTGCCGCCGTCGACGATGACGCCGCCGATCGAGTTGCCGTGGCCGCCCATGAACTTGGTCAGCGAATGGACGACGATATCGGCGCCGTGCTCGATCGGGCGGATGAGGTAGGGCGAGGCCAACGTGTTATCGACGATCAGCGGCAGGCCATGTTTGCGGGCGATGTCGCCGATCTTCTCGATATCGACGAAGGTGCCGCCCGGATTGGCCAGGCTCTCGATGAAGATCGCCTTGGTCCTGTCGTCGATCTGGTTCTCGAAGGTCGAGAGATCATTGGTGTCGGCCCAGCGTACCTCCCAACCATAATTCTTGAAGGCATGGCCGAACTGGTTGATCGAACCACCGTAAAGCTTGTTGGCGGCGACGAAATTGTCGCCGGGCTGCATCAGATTGTGGAACACGATGACCTGCGCGGCATGGCCGGATGCAACCGCAAGCGCAGCCGTGCCGCCCTCGAGAGCCGCGACGCGCTCTTCGAGTACTGCCTGGGTGGGATTCATGATGCGGGTGTAGATGTTGCCGAACGCCTTCAGCCCGAACAGCGAAGCCGCGTGGTCGGCGTCATCGAAGACGAAGGAGGTCGTCTGGTAGATCGGCGTGGCGCGCGCGCCGGTGGCCGGATCGGGCTTGGCGCCGGCGTGGACCGCGAGCGTGTTGAAACCGGGCGAACGGGTCACTGAAACCTCCCTTTGAAACTTTTAATTGGCGGGGCATTCTTGGCGAAGCGCGGCCTGGAATGCAAAGAAGAAAATACCTTTCGCCGTGCGACCCGCGATGAACGCATGGGAAACTTAACGGCTTCCCGAAAAAATTTTGCGCACCGGCAGTTGACTGGAATCTTTTGCGAAAAAGCGATCCCGTATCACGTCACTTCTGGCGGACGCCAAAACTCTGGAAGCCCTGGCGCATAAGCGGCTTTTTCGACGACAGGACGCCGGAATTGACGCCGGTCCAGCCGATCTCACCGGAGAGCTTGCCATATTCGATCTTGGGGCAGCGGTTCATCACCACCTTGATGCCGGCGGCTTCGGCGCGGGCGGCTGCCTCGTCATGGCGCACGCCAAGCTGCATCCAGATGACTTTCGGCAAGGGATCGAGCGCCAGCACCTCGTCGACGATAGCGGGAACCGCGGCTGCATTGCGGAAGACATCGACCATGTCGATCGGCTCCGGGATGTCGGCCAGCCTGGCATAGGTCATCCGGCCGAGGATTTCCTTGCCGGCCTGGCCGGGATTGATCGGGAACACCGAAAACCCCTTGGCCAGCAGATATTTCAGCACGAAATAGCTCGGCCTGACATCATTGGCCGACGCGCCGACCATGGCGACGGTCTTCACCGCATTGAGGATGCCGCCGATATAGGTGTTGTCGTAGCTATCGTGGTTCATGCCTCGTCCTCATACAACGCCTCAGCGAGAAAACCACCCGGGTCATTGCTGAAATCGCGCAGCATGCGGAAGTGGTCGGTATCACGAAAGTCAGAGGGCTCCAGCCCGAAGCGGCTGATGCGGAACAGTTGCGCGCCGGGACAGGCCATCAGCAGCGGCGAATGGGTCGCCATGATCACTTGCGCTGTGCCCGACTGGTCCATGCGCCGAAGCATCTTCAGCAATTCGATCTGGCGCGTCGGTGAAAGCGCGCTTTCGGGCTCGTCGAGAATATAGATGCCTTGCCTGCGGCAGCGCTCCTCGAAGAAGCGGATGAAGCCTTCGCCATGCGACCAGGACAGGAAATCCGGCGGCGGCGGCTTGAACGGGTCCTCCAGCGCCGCCTGATCGAGATAGCGAGCCACGGAGTAAAAGGATTCAGCACGAAAGAACCAGCCGGCGGTGACTTTTGGCAACCAGTGGCCACGGAATGTGTTCGCCAGTGCGGCGCCACTCTTGTCGATGGCACTGGCATGGTCGACCGGTCGGTAGCCCTTGCCGCCGCCGGCCTCGTCATAGCCGGCCAGCGCGCCGATCGCCTCGAGCAGCGTGGATTTACCGGTGCCGTTCTCGCCGACGATGATGGTGATGGGCGTGGCGAATTCGAGCTCGAACCCGTGGCCGCGAAACAGCGGCAGGTTCCAAGGGTATTTCTCCCAGTCCGTCACGCGCTCCGGGTCGAGCAGAATGCGCTTGAGATACGGTGCCTTGAGCCGTGTCAGCTGCTTGCGATAAGCCATCAATCAGGCAGCGAAATCGTGCCGTCTTCCGCGATCGGGAAGGCCGGATTGTGCGCCACTTCCCAAACATGCCCGTCTGCATCGGCGAAGTACCCATACCAGCCTCCCCAGAAGGCACGGCCGGCCGGCTTGACGATACGCCCGCCGGCCTTCTCGGCCATGGCGAGCACCTCGTCGACTTCGGCGTCCGAGCGGGTGTTGTAGGCGAGATAGACGGCCGAGGGCGCCTGGGCGAAGGTGATGCCCGAATCCTCCTCGGCACTGGCGCGCGGGAACAGACCGAGGATGGCGCCGCCCATCTGGAAAAAGGCGACACCGTCGGTGATGCCCGCGTGGCGCCTCAGACCCATAGCCTCGTAGAAACGCACGGCGAGATCCAAATTATCGGTGGCGATGGTGATGATGGAGATGCGCGGTTCCATAATCCTCGTCCTATTCGTCCGTCCACTCCGGCTTGCGTTTGCCGATGAAAGCACCAATGCCCTCTTCCGCGTCCCGCGCGAGCATGTTCTCGACCATGACGCGGCCGGTATAGGCATAGGCATCCGCCAAGCCCATCTCGGCCTGGGCGTAAAAAGCTTCCTTGCCGGTCTTCACCACCAAGGAGGATTTGGAAGCAATGGTTTGGGCGTATTTGGTGACAATCTGATTCAGGTACTCGCGCGGCACGACGCGGTTGACGAGGCCGAATTGCTTCGCCGTTGCGGCGTCGATCGTCTCGCCGGTCAAGAGCATCTCCATCGCCTGCTTGCGCGAGACGTTGCGCGATAGCGCCACCATCGGCGTCGAACAGAACAGGCCGATGTTGACGCCCGGCGTGCAGAAGGTCGCCTCGTGCGAGGCGATCGCAAGGTCGCAACTGGCGACCAGTTGCAGGCCGGCGGCTGTCGCCAGGCCGTCGACCTCGGCGATGACAGGCAGGGGATGGCGCACGATGGTCTGCATCAGCGTCGCGCAAGCGGCAAACGTCTCTTCGAAGAAGGCCTTGCCGCGATCGGCGTCGGCGCGCCGCGCGGTCATTTCCTTGAGGTCGTGGCCGGCGCAGAACACCTTGCCGGCCGCCGACAGCACGATGACGCGAACGGCTTTGTCGGCCTTGGCGCGGTCGAGTTCCGCCGTCAGCGCCGCCATCACAGCCAGCGACAAGGCGTTGGCGGGCGGATTGGCGAGCGTCAGGCGCAGCACGCCCTTATCCAGCCTCGCCGTGACCGGGCCCTCGTCGGCGGCAGCAGGCTTGATAGCAAGGATTTCGGCCATGGATGAGGTCTCGCGATTCCGTTCGTGCTGGCACAGTATCTAATATCGGATCAGCTTTCGTCCAACACCCATTGCTTGCGCCAGGACCGCTTGCGCCGGGATGAAGGTGTTGCCAGAAATGCCGCGCTGCGTTCATACAAGCCTGGCACAAAACGAGAGGCCGACATGCCCGCCCAGAACAATCTCAAGCCCGTGCTGAGCGCAGCGCAAGTCAATGTGCTGATGGAGACCGTCTATCCTCAACTCAACGAACAGTTCAAATATTACGAGGCGATCGACGTGTTCCCAGGCGGCTGCATTGTGCGGCTCAACGCTGGCGAGCGGCACCTGCGTGCTGGCGGAACTGTATCCGGTCCGTCGCTGTTCACGCTGGCCGACATTGGCGGATATGTCTGTGTGCTTTCCCACGCCGGGCCGGACGCGCTTTCTGTTACCGTCAACCTCGACATCAACTTCGTCCGCAAGGCCGAGGCCGGGCCGATCGATGGTCATTGCCGCATCCTGAAGCTGGGAAAGAGCCTGATGGTGTTCGACATCGACATCGTCGCCGGCCCGGATGGACACACGATCGCGCATGCCACGGGGACCTATTCGATCCCGCCGCAGCGCGCCACAGATGTGGTAAAATAATACCTTTCGACCAACACATTGTTTCTACAGCATTTTCTGCGCCGTAAGACTTTCCCACTGCCTTGACGCAACCACTGCCCTCGCCTATAAGCCCTCACGAAGCAGCGGCCCGCGAAGGCCGCCGTTTTGTTTATTGGCTGGGGACAAACGTCTTTCGCCAATCCAAGCAACAAGAAACGCCTTCCCCGTGAAGGTCAAAACCGAGAGCAGAAAACATGACAACCTTTTCGCAGAAGCCTGCGGATGTGGTGAAGAAGTGGATCCTGATCGACGCCGAGGGTCTCGTCGTCGGCCGTCTTGCCACTGTCATCGCCAATCATCTTCGCGGCAAGCACAAGCCGACCTTCACCCCGCATGTCGACGACGGCGACAATGTCATCGTCATCAATGCCGACAAGGTGGTGTTCACCGGCAAGAAGTTCACCGACAAGGTCTATTACTGGCACACCGGCCACCCCGGCGGCATCAAGGAGCGCACCGCGCGCCAGCTGCTCGAGGGCCGTTTCCCCGAGCGTGTCGTCGAGAAGGCCGTTGAGCGCATGGTTCCGCGTGGTCCGCTCGGCCGTCGCCAGATGAAGAACCTGCGCGTTTATGCAGGCGCGGAACATCCGCATGTCGCCCAGCAGCCAGAAGTCCTCGACGTGGCCAAGCTGAATTCCAAGAACAAGAAGGTCGCATAAGATGGCTGAGCTTTCCTCGCTCGCAGAACTGGGCGCCGCCACCGGCAACACGAACACGCAGGCCGCGGCTCCCGTCCACGTCCAGAAGCTCGACAAGTCGGGCCGCGCCTATGCCACCGGCAAGCGCAAGAACGCCATCGCGCGCGTCTGGGTGAAGCCGGGTTCCGGCAAGATCGTCGTCAATGACAAGGAATTCGCGACCTATTTCGCGCGTCCGGTCCTGCAGATGATCCTCAACCAGCCGATCATCGCCTCCAACCGTTCGGGCCAGTACGACATCGTCGCCACCGTCGTCGGCGGCGGCTTGTCCGGCCAGGCCGGTGCCGTGCGTCACGGCATCTCCAAGGCGCTGACCTACTATGAGCCGGCGCTGCGCGCCGTGCTCAAGAAGGGCGGCTTCCTGACCCGCGACAGCCGCGTCGTCGAGCGCAAGAAGTACGGCAAGGCCAAGGCCCGTCGCTCCTTCCAGTTCTCGAAGCGCTAGGCGTTTCGAACTCCGATATCGAAAAAGGCCGCCTCCGGGCGGCCTTTTTGCTTTTGGGCTACAGATTTGATTGATCGACAAATTGTGGGACAGCGCCCCTCCGACTGCCGGGCAACTCTCACGAGAGAGGGAGAGCGGCAGCTTCAGCCGCCACTCCTAATTGATGCTGGCTGTATGCGCCGGTTCTGTCGGCCGCTTCTCGCCGGCATAAGGCACGCGACAACCATTCGCAGCCAGCCAGCCGATCGCTGCTTTCGGTTCGTCGGTCTGGATGATGGTGGCGCCGCGGTCGGCCCAGAAGCCCCAGGCTTCGCGCGGCAGGCTGGCCTGGACCGCCAGTTCATCACCACGGCCGCCAGCGAGGAAGCCGCCCGGTTTGTTGACGATGGCGTAGGTGTCGGCCCAGATATGCCAGTCGCCCCTCACCGCCTCGGCGCGCATGCGGGTGCTGAACAGCGACCCGCCGGTTTCGGTCAACGTCTCGGCGCCCGCCCGCCAGTTGATCAGCTCGATCGCGCGCGGCGCGAAAGCATGGTCGACCGTCGAGGCGAAGCCGGCATCATGCACCGCGTCATCGGCGATGATCGGCATGAACTGGAAGCCATCGCCTGCCGCGGCCATGGCGGCCCTCACCGTGGTGATCCTGTCCTGGTTCCACAGGTTTTCCTTGACGATGACTTGTTCGGCCATGCCGAGATCCCGAGCCACCGCGATCATGCCCGGGAGGTCGCCGACTTCGAGCTTGTTGTCGAGATTGATGAGGATCCTGTCCCTTGTCGTCATCAGCATCTCGCGCAACGTCGAGACGGTCTCGTTGGTGACGGCATGGGTGCCCTCGATCACCAACCGGCATCTCTTCAGTTCGGCCAGCGTGTAGTTGAGGACCTCGCCCTTGCAGGTGGTCGTGCGGTCCAGCCAGCTGTCATGCATGACGATGAACTCGCCGTCCTTCGAGCGCCGGATATCGACCTCGACAATTTCGGCGCCGATCGCGATCGAGCCTTCCACGGCGGCAAGCGAGTTTTCCGCATAGAGCGTCTTGCCGGCCTGCATGCTGCCGGCGCGATGGGCAGCCACCATGACATGGTCGCGCCACTGGTTGGCATGTTCGAAGCGGTCGAGAATCTGCCTGGCGCGAGTTTCGCCGGCCAAGGCCTGACCGGAGGCGGCCGCCAGCGCGGTGGAAAGCAGAAGGCTCAGCCAGATCGTCCGCATCGAGAATCGCTCCTTGCCGGATCGAGCCGGGATAGGCGACGTCAGTGACATCCAGGTGAACGAAGCCGGCTAAAGCGCGTCGCGTCGAAACGGATTCAGGCGACGCTTTGGATGTTTGTCTTTACGCATGTCGTCTTCCCCAAAACCGAAAGTCACCTTTGGGCGACATGCTGTAGCGGTTGGCCGGCGATGTGGGTCAGATGCGCTTCGACAGCCGGCGGAACCAAGCCATTGCAGGCATTTCGACCAGGCGCCATGTGACCCACGACACGGCGATGGTGGCGGCGAGCATGACGACGATCGCCACAGTCCCTGTCCATCCGGCGCCAAAGCCGGTCGCGGGCTCGCCACGCAGTACTATGTCGCTAATCAAGCCGAGGCCGAGTTTGCGCTCGACGAGCCCGGCGACATTGATCAGGCGCGCCTGGACGAAGATGTGGACCATGTAGATCGAATAGGACAGCGCGCCGAGCGTCAGCATGAACGGCGTCCTGAGCAACGCGCTGATCCAGCCGCCTTCATGGGCGAAGAGAAACAGCGCCAGGGCGAACACCAGGGGCGCGGCAATGCCGGCGTCGTTGTCGCCCGCCAGCGAGACAAAGAGAACGATAACGGCCACCATGACGATTTCGGCAAGAGTCCAGCTCATCCGCGGGCCGTTTGCGAGCAAAACCTGTCGCGCCCCTGCAATGGAATCATGCTGAAACCAGGCCAACAGGGCGCCGGGCGAGAAGCCGTAGAGGCAGCGGATGAAGCCGAAATCATAGGACACATCCATATGATGCGTGGAGAAGCCGAGCAGGAACAGCGGCGCGGTGACGACGGCGGCGACAAACCATATCCAGGCGCGTGCGCCGGCGACAAAGACCACGCCGGCAAACAGGAGACGGGCAAAAACCCGGCCGAAATGCTCCAGCTTGGCGCGTTCCACGTCAACCGATCCTCGAAGCCGACACCTTGCAGCAAAAGGAGATTGGCAGCCAAGCTCTTGAGGTCGAAGCCGCAGGTGAAGGGAGCTGCCCCCGTGCCATGCAATTGCGGCAGCACCAGCCGCAACAGCTCGAAGGCGGCAAAGGCGGCAAGCATGACCAGATGCAGCGGGTAGATGCGGCCGAACCGGACCAGCGCAAAGCGGATAACCTCTCCCGGCCGGCCCAGCCGATTGGCATAGCTCGAGGCCATGACAAAGCCGGAAAGGACAAAGAAGAAATCGACGAAAAGATAGGACGAACCGACAAAGCCGCTCTGCGAGATCGCCGAGGCGGTCGGGAAATGAAACAGCGTCACCAACAACGCGCAGATGCCGCGCCACGAATCGAGAACCTGGAAGCGATCGCCGGCGATCGTACCGGCGTGGGTCGACACCACGGCATCCGACGGATTAAGAAACGCGGTCTGCGTCATGATGATACAAATCCTGTCTTGCCGTGGCACCCGGGCGGCACGGTTTCGTCTCCCCAAGCTGTGACTGGCATCTTCCATGCCGGTTTTGTAGTTGTTGCACCCCGATGAAAACGAGGACCAGTAATGGCGACCAAGAACATCGACCATGCCTTCACCACCCGCTCCAAAACGGGTGGCGCCCTTGAGCCGACCTATTCTGGCGCGCTGTCTTTCATGCGGCGCAAATACACCAAGGACGTGAGGGGCGCGGATGCGGTGGTGTGGGGCATTCCCTTCGACGCCGCCGTCACCAACCGGCCGGGCGCCCGGTTCGGGCCGCAGGCGATCCGCCGCGCCTCGGCGATCCTCGATAACGACCCGCAATACCCGTTTTCACGCGATCTGTTCGAGCACCTCGCCGTGGTCGATTATGGCGACTGCCTGCTCGACTCGGGAAACCATCAGAAGACGCCCGGCACGATCGAGCGCGAGGCGGCCAAGATCCTGAAATCCGGCGCCTTCCTGCTGACGCTCGGCGGCGACCATTTCGTCACCTGGCCGCTGCTCAAGGCGCACGCCGCCATCCACGGGCCGCTCGCCTTGGTGCAGTTCGACGCCCACCAGGACACATGGCCCGATGACGGCAAGCGCATCGATCATGGGTCCTTCGTCGGCCGCGCGGTCAAGGAAGGCATCATCGATCCCGACCGCTCGATCCAGATCGGCATCCGCACCCATGCGCCCGACACGTTCGGCATCAAGATCCTGCACGGTCATGAAATCGAGGAAATGCGCGCCTCCGACATCGCCTATGCCATCGTTGATCGCACCGGGGGCAGGAAGACCTATCTGACCTTCGACATCGACTGCCTCGATCCGGCCTATGCGCCGGGAACCGGCACACCGGTTTCGGGGGGGCCGTCGTCAGCGAAGATCCTGTCGACGCTGCGTCAGCTCAACCAGGTCGATATTGTCGGTGCCGATGTCGTGGAGGTTGCGCCGGCCTATGATCACGCCGATATAACGGCGATCGCCGGTTCGATGGTGGCCATGCAGTATCTCGGCCTGCTGGCGGAACGAAAGGCCCGGCTCGATGAGTTGAACAGCGGCGACCACAATGGCGCCGCGGTCAATCATGGCAACGGCATATAGTTTTGAAAAATCAGGGAATTTGATCAGGCAATGAAACCGAAAATCTTCATCGACGGCGAGCACGGCACCACCGGCCTCCAGATCCGGGCGCTGCTTGCCGAGCGCGGCGATCTGGAGATCATTTCCATTCCGGTCGAGCGCCGCAAGGAAACGGCCGCGCGCGCCGAATTCCTCAACGCCGCCGATATCGCGATCCTGTGCTTGCCCGACGATGCGGCCAAGGAAAGCGTCTCGCTGATCGCCAACGACACCACCAAGGTCATCGATGCGTCGACGGCGCATCGCGTGGCCGAAGGCTGGGAATATGGCTTCGCCGAATTGGACAAGGAGCAGGCGAAGAAGATCGCCACGGCCAAGCGCGTCGCCAATCCCGGCTGCTGGCCGCAGGGGCCGATCGCGACACTCAGGCCATTGGTCACGGCAGGCCTGCTGCCGGCCAATTTCCCGATCTCGGTCAACGGCATTACGGGTTATTCGGGCGGCGGGCGTCCGATGATCGAGGACTACGTCGCCAAGGGCGAGGACGCCTCGGAGTTCCTGCCCTATGGCCTGACCCTGCAGCACAAGCACGTGCCGGAATTGAAGGCCTATGCGAAGCTGTCGCACGATCCGATCATGCAGCCGGCGGTGGGCAATTTCGCGCAAGGCATGATCACGGTTGTGCCGTTGCAACTCGGTGGCCTCGACCGCGTACCGACGGGTGCCGAACTTCACGCCGCCATTGCGGACCATTTCGCCGCGATCAAGGGCGGTGTGGTCGAGGTGGCGCCCTATGCGCATCTGGAGCGCGTGCCTGACATCGATCCGGAGGTCTACAACGGCACCAACCGCATGAAGGTCTATGTCTTTGCCAACGACAGCAGAGCTCAGGCGCTGCTGCTGGCGGTCTACGACAATCTCGGCAAGGGTGCTTCCGGTGCAGCCGTCCAGAACATGGACCTGATGCTCGGTCTGTGATGAACGCGCCGGCCTTTCCACCGCGCTGGAAAGTCAGCGAACCCGAACTCATTGCCGAGACCTTTTCGAGCCGCATCTGGAAGGTGCGGCTTGAGGACAGCTCACCAGCCATTGTGAAGGCACTGAAGCCGTTCGACGACGTTGCCGACGAGTTGCGCGGCGAGCATTTCCTTGCCTGGCGGCGCGGCGAAGGCGCGGTGCGGCTTCTCGGCCGTGACGGGCATTCCATGCTGCTCGAATATGGCGGGGACACACTTCTGTCGCAGGTTCTCGTCAAACAAGGCGACAATGCAGCGACCGCCATCGCGGCGGATGTGATGGCGAAATTGTTTTCGCCATCTGATCACCCCTACCCGTCCGAGCTTCAGCCGCTCAGGGAGCGGTTCGCCAGCCTCTTCAAGAAAGCCGCAACCGATCGTGGCATCGGTGGTGACAGCCTCTATGTCGAGGCCGGCGCCATCGCGGAACGACTGCTGGCCAATCCGCATGACATCAGGCCGCTGCATGGCGATCTGCATCACGAAAACATCCTGCGGGGACCGCGCGGCTGGCTGGTGATCGATCCGAAGGGCGTGCTCGGTGATCCCGGTTTCGACGCCGCCAACATGTTCTACAATCCGCTCGACCGCGATGCACTTTGCCTCGCCCCGGAGCGGATCGCGCATATGGCCGAGGTCTTTTCCCGGACGCTGGGACAATCACCGGCGGCAATACTGGACCATGCCATCGCCTATGGTTGTCTGTCCGCGTCCTGGCATCATGAGGACGACAATGCGGTCGAGGAGAACCGCGAACTGTCGATTGCCGCGGCGATCCGGGCAGTGCGGGCGCGTTTCTGATCCCGGGGAAGAGCCGAAGCGAGCGTTTGTTGACCATGATCGGTTACGGACCTGTCCTGGCTCCTCACCAAGGATTTGTCATGCTCAGGGCGACGCAGTCGAATGAATTCTGGATGTGACTGGCCGCACTCAGCGTCCGACGGCAACCTCGTTGGGCAAGGGATAAGCGCCCTTGGTGCCGCGCCAATGCGCGGCGGCAAAGCCCAGCACGACGAGCGCAAAGGCCTGATGGGTCAGGGCCATATGCAGGGGCACCTGCATCAACAGCGTACCGATACCGATCGAAGCCTGGACCAGCACCAGAACAAACAACAGTGTCGCGCGTCGCGCATGCGTTGAGCCGGGCAGCCGCCGACGCGTGGCGATCATGTGCCAGAGCGCGACGGCAAAGACCGTATAGGCACCCAGCCGGTGAAAGAACTGCACCGTTTTCGGGTTCTCGAAGAAGTTGCGCCACGCCGGCTCGAGGACGAGCAGATCGCCTGGAATGATCCTGCCGTCCATCAGCGGCCACGTGTTGTAGCTCATGCCGGCGTCGAGACCGGCGACCAGGCCGCCGAGATAAATCTGGATCAGCGCCAGAAGCACGATGAAGCCGGCCAGACGCTGCGTCGAGCGATCGGCCGCGGGCTCGGAATGCGGCGCCAGGCCACGCGCGACGACCATGGTCGCGGTGAAGATCAGTGCCGCCAGCGTGAGATGCGTCGCCAGCCTGTACTGGCTCACCGACACCCGGTCGACAAGGCCGGAGGCCACCATCCACCAGCCGATGGCCCCCTGCAGCCCGCCGAGAAACAGAATGCCGACCAGTTTCGGCCCAAGGCCGCGCTCGATACGGCGCGCCGCCCAGAAGACCAGCAGCGGCAGGGCGAAGACCAGGCCGACGCTGCGCGCCAGCAGGCGATGTGCCCATTCCCACCAGAAGATCGACTTGAACGCTTCGACGGTCATGCCCTTGTTGAGCTCGGTATATTGCGGGATCTGCTGATAGCGCTGGAATTCCTCCTGCCACTCGGCGCCGTTGAGCGGCGGGATGACGCCATGGATCGGCTGCCATTCGGTGATCGACAGGCCGGATTCAGTCAACCGCGTGGCGCCGCCAACCAGCACCAGCGCGAACAGCACCAGGAGCACGACGTACAGCCAGCCGCGTACGAGTGCCCGGTTATAGAGGTCGCGGTCGCGGGCCTGATAGGGCGCGGCGGCAGTGATGGCGGCCATGGATATATCCCGGCAGTTTGAATGTCGCGGATTGGTGAACCATCGCACTCCTGCTGGCAAGACCGCGCAGCGCGGCACGCCGTCGCGCCCGGTGTCGCGGGTTGCGCGTGCCTCGCGTTCGGCCTAAGCGATAGCCATCAACGAGGCCAGCCATGCCCATTCGACTGAAAAAACTGATCGGAATGTTCCTGCTATTGGCGCTGGTCATCATCTACGCACTGGTCGCCTCGATCTTCGCGGTCGCCCGCCTGTCGGAATCGGGCGCGCTGGTGCAATTCCTGTTCTTCCTGCTCAGCGGCCTGCTCTGGGTGCTGCCGGCGATGGGCATCATCAAGTGGCTGATGCTGGAGCCAAGGGCCAAGCGCTGAGCCCTGCCCGGTCAGGCGGCACGTCAGACAGTGACGAGCACCTTGCCGGCATTGGCGAGCGGCGTCGTCACGCCCGACAGCATGGTGCGTATGCGGGCCAGGCTCTGGTAGCGGCCATTGACCGAAATGTAGCAAGGCCTGCAGGAAGCCGGCATGTTCGGCGCGCAGCACGCCATGGCGGTGGTCACGGCGGAGGCATAGCCGGGGTTGCGCGCAAAGCACACTTCGCGGCAGCCAGACAGGCGGCCCCCTTTCCATCGACCACGAACACTAGCCGTCAGAATTTGAGAGCCTCGCGGAGTGCTGGGCCTGCCCTGACGCGCAGATCGAGATCAGCCTCGATGTGGTCGATGTGGTGCAACATCAGACGGCTCACCAGCCCGGAATCGCCGCTTTCCACCACGCGCATGTACAAAGGCGCGCCACCAAGGCTCGACGCCAACAGGATATTCGGCGTGACGACGCTGGAACTGGGATAGGCCAGGTGCCTTTGAGTGGCTGTTTCAGGCCGCTGAACGCCGACCCGGCACCGGATTGCCTGGCGGCTCGTGCCCGAGCGGTGTCACAAGCGTCAGATCGGGATAGCCGCTCTCGATCAGCTTGACCGCGGCTTGCGTCACCTCGTCGTCAGGCTCCAGCATGGACAGGAACACCTCGGTGGCCTCGCCGTCCAGACGGCCGATACCTTGCGCATCGGCCGGCCCGCATTCGACCACCACCAGGTCATAGGCTGTCGTCAGCGACTGCATGATGATCGGCAGCCGGTCGGCGGCGCGCATGGCACGGACCGGATCGGCGGTGCCGACGGGAATGACATGGCAGTCTGAATAGAGGTCGGCATGGATCACGTCGCTGAACTGCGCCTGCGACGCCAGCAGATTGGTGATGCCGGGGAAAAGCCCGCTGTCCAGCATCGGCCGCGACGCAGCTCCCGAGGCCGTGAGGTCGAGCAGCAGGACACGCAACCCGGCGTCGGAAACCTCGCGCGCCACCAGGACCGCCGACGCGGCCGCCTCGTCGCCCTCGGGGGAAACGAATATGGCGCGCGCGGCGCCGCTGGCGATGAGCTTCTCGGCGGCCTTTTCGACGTCGATCTCGCCGAGCACAGAGCGCGGCCGCCGGACCTCCACGGTCTCGACCTCGGCGGCGGGCCGCGGCTGCGCCGGTGTTTCCGTGACCGTTTCGGGCCATGATGCCTCGACCGCGCGATTGGCGAACTCGTTGGCGACTGCCGGCTCCGAGCGGGTGGATGGGTCCTGATAAGCGGCTGGCGGCATCGCCACCTCGTCGATCGGTTCAAGCCGGGCACCCCTTGCGGGGCGCATGGCCCGGCCGAAGAATATCTCCCGCAGCAGCGTGAACATCGCCGCCAGCAGAAGGGAAGCCGCGGCGGCTACGCCAACGATCGGCCAGACCTTGGGGAAGTAGGGCTCGGAGGGGACCAAAGCCGGCGACGCGATGCGAGCGTCGACCGGAACATAGTTGCGATCCCGACGCGACGCGGCCTCCCGATAATTGGTCAGGTAAAGTTCGAGCTGCTGGCGCTTGGCGGCGGCATCGCGCTGTAGCACGTCGAGACCGACCTGCTGCTCGCCGGCCTGTGCCGAAGCAGCTTTGAGCGTGTCGACGTCGGCGACGAGCTGGTTTTCGCGCGCCTTGGCGGCATCGGCCTGCATCCCCAGGCCCTTCATGATCTTCTGGGCTTCGCTGCGGATCTGGGCGTCGAGATCGGCCAGTTGTGATTTGGCCGCGCGAATACGCGGATGATTGTCGAGCAGCGTCGTCGACAGATCGGCGATGTTGGCGCGCAATTCGACCTGCCGCCCGCGCAAATGCTGGATCAGGTCGGAAGACAGCACTTCCGGCAGTGAATCCAGCGATCCGCCGCTCTGCAGTGCCTTGCGCACGCTCTCGGCTGTGCCTTCGGCCGAGGCGCGGCTGGCCCGCACTCGCGACAACTCGGTCGACAGCTCGGCCAATTGCTGGGTGGCCAGCGTGGAATTGTTGCCGCCCAAAAGGAGGTCCGACTGGGCGCGGTAAGCCGCGACCTTGGCTTCGGCATCCCTGACCTGCTTGGACAAGTCGGCGATCTCGGGTGCCAGGAAGTCCGCAGCGGCGGTGTTCGATTCGCTCTTGGCCGCGCCCTGCCCCGCAATATAGGCGGCGGCAATGGCATCGGGGATGGCGGCGGCAAGCTTCGGATCCTCCGAAGAGAACTCGATGGCAATTATGCCATTCTTTTCAACGCGGTAGACGTTGATCTTCTCGCGCATTTTCTTCAGAACACGTTCATCGGCAGGAACATCCATGGGGTCGTTCTTCAACCCGACCAGGACCAGCAGCCGGTTTAATGCCGACATGTCGATCGTCTCGTCGAATTCGTGCAATCGCGACAGGCCGAGTTTCTGGGCGACCTGTTTGAGGATTTCGTTGGACGAAATTATCTGGACCTGGGCGGCAATGCCTTGCTCGTCGAGGATCGGCTTGTCGCTGTCCGGGTTGCTGCTGGCGGGCCGCGTGTAGTCCGATCCGCGCGGGGCGATCTCCACCTGCGTCTGGGCCTTGTAATGCCGGGTCGCGAACGACACGGCCGCGAAGGCAAGTCCCGTTACCACGAGAACGAAGACCAGAATTCGCAGCCAGTTCCGGCCCAGGCTAGCGAAGGACTGCCTGAGATCAACATCGACGTCTGCGGCCGCGGATTGAACGGACATGCATCCCTACTCCGAAACTGGTCGGATGCACCGTAAATAACTATGGTAACTCAGCCGTTAAGATCACGGTAAGCTTCATTAGGTTTACCGGCGGGCGACGGCAAAAAAATCGATAAAATCGCAAAACCTTGTCTGCTTGATCGCCATTGGCGCGCTCCTTTACCGGCCATTAACCCTAACAGGATGATAACGGACCCGATCCCAGATGTTTGCTGCGATGCCGCAGCGGCCAGTCGAAGGTACCTGTCCGGCCATGCAAAGCACTGCTTCCCTTTTTCGCGCACTGCTTGCCGTATCGTTGCTCGCGGGCTGCTCCAGCTACCGGCCGACGCCGGCCGCCTTTCACGAGGTCCTCGACCAGCCCTATCGCCTCGGCGCCGGCGACCGCGTCCGCGTCACCGTGTTCGAGCAGGAGGGCCTGACCAATAGCTACAGCGTCGACCAGTCCGGCTACATCTCCTTCCCGCTCGTCGGCGCCATACCGGCACGTGGCCACACCGCGCAGCAGATGGAAAAGGAGATCGCCGATAAACTGCGGCAGGGCTACCTGCGCGACCCTGACGTCTCGGTGGAGATCGATCGTTACCGGCCGATCTTCGTCATGGGTGAGGTGGGCGCCGCCGGCCAGTATTCCTATGTGCCCGGCCTGACTGTGCAGAAGGCCATCGCCATCGCCGGAGGCTTCACGCCACGCGCCAACCAGGAGAGCGTCGACATCACCCGCGACATCAACGGCAAGGTGATAACGGGCCGCGTGGTCACCTCCGATCCGCTGCTGCCGGGCGATACCGTCTACGTCCGCGAACGCCTGTTCTGAACAGCGTGACGGGCAACTCAGGATCGTCCACCGCTTCGCTCACCCGTCGGAGCAATTTTCCGGCACGTGCGCGGCCTGACGGAAGCGCGGGTCGTCGCCGTGCTGGAGACACTTGCCGCGGCGAGGCCAATGACTTCGCCGCGCTCGAAAGGTAGTTCAGGCTCTTCCAAAGCCACAGGTTGTTTCAAGGGTTTCTTAGCTCTCTTTTGCTAACAACTCTTGGGAAGCTTGCGGACTGTTCCATGAACGAGATCGACCCCGCGCATCGCTTTTCATCAGAAGCGGTGCGTCAATTCGACGGCCCTGCCGATGGCGACAAGCCCGGCGGCATGAATGACGTTGCCCGGCAGGTCGCGTCGCAATACCGGCGCGACACGATGTCGCCGATCATGGTCAGCGGCGTGTTGCGCATGGTCGAATTCGCGGTGCTGCTGGTCTCGGGGCTCTGCGTCTATTTCTACTACGTCGGTTTCTTCAATTATCTCGCCTGGCAATATCCGCTGACGATCGCCGCCGCGTCGTTCCTCGCAGTGGTGCTGCTCGATGTCACCGATTGCTACCAGGTGGTGTCCCTGATGCGGCCGATCACCAATTTTGGGCGCATCCTGCTGGTCTGGGCCGGCACCTTCGCCCTGATGGCGTTGACGGCGTTCGCCATGAAGATGTCACAAGACTATTCGCGCCTGCTGTTCGGCACGTGGTTCGTCGTTGCCTTCGTCTGCCTTTTCGGTCTCAGGCTGATGATGTCGAAGCTGATCCGGCGCTGGGCGCGCGATGGCAGTATGGAACGGCGCGCCGTCATCGTCGGTGGCGGCAAGGCGGCGGAAGTGCTCATCCGCTCGGTGGAAAAGCAGCCCTACAACGACATCCGCATCTGCGGCATCTTCGATGATCGCAACGACAAGCGTTCGCCAGCCCTCGTCGCCGGCTATCCCAAGCTCGGCACCATTTCGGAACTGATCGAATTCGCCCGCATCGCCCGGATCGACATGTTGATCGTGTCGTTGCCGCTGACCGCCGAATCGCGCGTCCTGCAATTGCTGAAGAAACTTTGGGTGTTGCCGGTCGACATCCGACTGTCGGCCCATTCCAATGCGCTGCAGTTCCGTCCGCGCGCCTATTCCTACATCGGCTCGGTGCCGATGCTCGACATCTTCGACAAGCCGATCAACGACTGGGACTCGGTCGCCAAGCGCGCTTTCGACATCATCTTCAGCGTCATTGGCATCGTCGCGTTCTCGCCTGTGATGCTGGCCACGGCGATCGCCATCAAGCTCGACAGCAAGGGACCGGTGCTGTTCAAGCAGAAGCGGCATGGCTTCAACAACGAGATCATCGAGGTCTACAAGTTCCGCTCCATGTATACCGACCGGTCGGATCCGACCGCCAAGCAGACGGTGACCAAGAACGATCCGCGCGTCACCCGTGTCGGCCGCTTCATCCGCAAGACCTCGATCGACGAGCTGCCGCAGTTCTTCAACTCGCTGCTCGGCTCGCTGTCGCTCATCGGTCCGCGCCCGCACGCCATTGCCGCGCAGTCGCACAACCTTCTCTACAACGAGGTGGTCGATGGCTATTTCGCGCGCCACAAGGTCAAGCCAGGGGTCACCGGCTGGGCGCAGATCAATGGCTGGCGCGGCGAGATGGACACCAATGAGAAGATCCGCATGCGGACCGAATACGACCTCTATTACATCGAGAACTGGTCGCTGCTGTTCGATCTGCGGATCCTGTTCCTGACACCGATCCGCCTGCTCAATACGGAAAACGCCTATTGAGCGCGATCAGCCATGATCCGCCGCGTGCGCTGCCCCTCCTCTTCTGTCGGGCTTCGTCATCGGCGAGCCGGCGCCTTACCAAATCTACATGGCCGGTTGATCGCCATCTGGGCTCTGTTCGGCCTGAGGATTTCGCTTACGCCGGCCGGATTCCGCATCCTGCTGCGCGACCGGCCGTGGCAGCCTACCTGCTATGCGCCTACGTCGCCTTCATCGGCAATATCGGGCCCGGCACCTTCATCGACATCGACCATTGGCGCCATATGTATCTGCCGCTCGGCCTGGTCTGGGGCGCCATCACCCTGGAATACCGCCATCAGCGGCTGTTACGCCCGGTAACGTAGGTCTCATTCGAGCCCGCGATCGCGGCAAGATAATTATCGCGAAAATCGGTTGACCCGAGCCGGGTTATCAAGATACATCGCGACCGGTCCGGAGTGTAGCGCAGCCCGGTAGCGCACTTGACTGGGGGTCAAGGGGTCGTCGGTTCGAATCCGGCCACTCCGACCATTTTAAAGCAGGACTTGCCCCCAAAGTCCGCCTCTGCCGCATCCCCTTATTCTCGAACTGCCCATTCTGCGCGGCTCAGCTCTGGATTGGATCCGGCGCTAGGCCTGGCACACATCCACCCACTCCGCGCCGACGAGCTCAACCATGCGCTGTGGCCCAATGCGCACCGCCGCGTTGGTGGCGCCGGCGGCGGGTACGACCTCAGCGAATTCGCGCAGCGAGACGTCGCAACAGACCGGCAGCGGCGCCGGCAGGCCGAATGGGCAGACACCGCCCACCGGATGGCTCGTGGCCGCGACAACCTCTTGTGCGTCCAGCATGCGTGGCTTGCCGCCGAACTGGTCCTTGAACTTGCGATTGTCCAGCCTGGCGATGCCGCTGGTCACGATCAGCATGGTACGCTCGCCGACGCGAAGGCAGATCGTTTTGGCGATCTGCGCCGGCAGGACGCCATGCGCTTCCGCCGCCATCGTCACCGTCGCCGAACTCGATTGCGTGACAATGACCTCGATATCAGGCGCGTGAGCCGCGAAGAAAGCACCAACGGAGTCCAGGCTCATATCGAAAAACTCACGGTTCAGACCCGATGCAAGGCCGATGCGATCGGCGCGAATTTGGATGCCGAACGTATAAACACGCGTGACTTGCAAATCGGCAAGCCTGGCCTGCCGGAGAACGCCATGGCGTCAACAAGAAACCCGCCAAGCAGGCCTTGGCGGGTTTCTTGCGCATGCCGGTCGCCGATCTATGCCTGAGGCCGGCCTTGTGCGGCCAGCGTCGGTGCGGCAGAAGCAAGGGAAGCGTCCTGGGGCAAACGAAGCGCGGACGCGATACGACGCAGCTTCGCCGGGTCGGCCGCCCGGCCGCTCTCGATGTCCTCGATCTCGTCGACCGAGAGGCCGCAGGTCAGCGAAAGCGCTTCGAGGCTGTATCCGCGCGTTTCCCGCATTGCCCTGAGGGTGTTGTAATCTGGCCCGATCTCGTTTGCTAATGGTTCGGAGAGGGCGTGGCTTTTTGCATTTTTGGGCATTGGCAACTCCGTTGGCTGAAAGCGTTTGATCAAAATGGATGTTGCCTGAGACGAGCAGGAAGATGCCCTCTCGCCGGCGATTTGCCAAGCGCTGCCTAGCCCTGTCCCGATCAAGTTGTTTTGAACGCCCGAGCGGCTTTTGCCCGGCAGTTTCGCCCCACCCGTTCGTTATCTCGATGTCGCTGGCGTGAAACCATCCCTTTCCAGCCAGTCTTTCCCAAAAGGACACCCATGAACCTCAAGACACCCCTCCTCGTGCTCGGCACGATTTCGATGCTTCCCGGCGTCGCTGTGCCCAGCGCGCAGGCCGCGGACACATTGCGCGTGCGCGGCACCGTGGTCAGCTTCGAGCCGTCGCTGCTGACCGTGAAAACTCGTCAGGGCGATACTTCCGCCATCAAACTGAAAGACGGCTGGAAGCTTTCAGGCGTCGCAAGCGCATCGGTAAAGGACGTCAAGCAGGGCGATTTCCTCGGCATCGCCTCTGTCTCCAAGGCTGACGGCGGCAGCGGCGCGCTCGAAGTGGTGGTCTTTCCCGCGGCCTTGAAAAGCACTGGCGAGGGTGACCGCCCCTGGGATCTGGAGCCGAACAGCCGCATGACAAACGGAACCGTCGCCGACGTCACCGACATAAACGGGCGGGCCGTGACGCTAACCTACGACAATGGGCGGACGAAGAAGATCTCCATACCCGACGGCACGCCTGTCGTGACCTTCGCGCCGGCCGCGCCGACCGATCTCAAGCCAAGCGCGACCGTCTTCGTTACCGGGCAGCGCGAGGCTGACGGCACGCTCAGCGCCAGCCGCGTCGTGGTGGGCAACAATGGTGTGATCCCGCCGATGTAGGCCAAAACAGCCGGCTTTCGGCCCTGGCGATTGTCGAGCAGGAAGCCGGTTTCCTCGGAAACAGTTCAGAAAGAAGATTCTACAATCGGGAAATACTGAGGAAAAAATTCAGGAGCGTAATTCCATTCGCGGCGGTCGGGATATCGGCCCGATTGATACCTGCCTGCGAAAAAAGGAAACGATCCAATGAAGAAGTCCCTCCTCTCGGCCCTCGGGCTTGCAGCAGCAATCGCTTTCGCGGTGCCGGTGGTCGGCGCGACGAGCGCGGACGCGGCCCCAATGGCAAAGCATCATCACCATCGTCACCATTACCATCATCGTTACCATCACCGCTATCACCATCATCATCATCACCACATGAAGAAGATGGGCAACAAGGCCTAAGCAGACCGCCAACGAGAAGACCGGCCTTGGTTCTTGTTCAAGGCTGGTCTTCTCCTGGTCAGCAATGCCGAGCCGGACGACCGGTACTCGAACTCTCGCCGGAGCAGCGCCAGTCCAGCTAGCGACAACAAGGGAATGGCATCCGTGGATAGGCGAGTTCCCCTTGTGCCGAGGTAGCAGTCAGCGCCGGCTGAACAGCAGGCTGGCGGCCAGGCCGAGCACGACAAGGCCGACCGCGACGGCGGCCGCCGGATGGTCGCGTGCCGATTTCTCAATCACTCTGCCCTGTTTGCGGATTGCCGGCATGGCATCGCGCAGGCGCTCCGCAAGATCCGAATATGTATCAAGAGCAGCATCACGGCCGTCTTCATAATAAGCGCCACCCCGCTTTGACACTGCCTTGCGCAACGCCGCGAGTTCCCTCGAGAGAGCCGCGACCTGCTTTTCGAGGTCGATGTCCGACAGGGTTGAATATGATGCCATCATGCGTTTCCTTGTCTTGCAGAAGGAAACTTAACGCCTCACCCGACCGCCGGTTCCGGTTTTCGAGGCGTCGAAGGCACTGGCCCCCCGGGGTCAGCGCACCTGGTCAAGCAGGCGCTTGCATTCCAGGAGGTCGAACAACGCCTCCTGCAGCAGCGCGCGATTGTCACGCGAGAGTTTCGACGCGTCCGGCGCAACCGGACCTTCCTCGTCGCTCTTGCCCAGGCCGAAAAAGCGGCGGCTGGGCTTGACCCTTGGCTGGCCAACCAGTTCGTCATCTCCGCCGCGCGGCTGGGATGCCGGCGTCAGCGGCACCTGGTCGGCCTGCTTGCGTTGCGAAATCGCCTCGACGGCGGCCATGTCGCCATTGCCGATAGCGACCAGGAAATGATTGCCGTTTTCGCGCAGCAGCTTCTGCACGCCCTTGATGGTGTAGCCCTGGTCATACAGCATATGGCGGATGCCCTTGATCAGTTCGACATCCTGCGGCCGGTAATAGCGACGGCCGCCGCCGCGCTTCATCGGCTTGATCTGGTTGAAGCGCGTCTCCCAGAAACGCAGCACATGCTGCGGCAGGTCGAGGTCTTCCGCGACCTCGCTGATGGTGCGGAAGGCGTCAGGGCTCTTGTCCATGGGCGAAATCCTCACGCTGGAGCGTGGCCCGGAACGGTCTTCAGACGAGATCACGCTCAACGAAGAAGAGCTTGTTCCGCCAGCGCGGAATCGATCATACGCCAGAACACCAATCCGGCCATGCTGCCGAATCGGGCCTTATTTCAGCGGTTTGTGAAGCAATATTCAAGCCCGCTGTTTCGGCGGGTCGGTTTTTCAACCGTGCAATGGAGGCTATTTACCGCCCTTGGCCTTGCTGTTCTGGTGAGAACGCAAAATGCGGTTCTTCAACACGTTGGACGATTTGAAGGTCATCACCCGGCGCGGCAGGATCGGTACTTCCTCGCCGGTCTTTGGATTGCGTCCGATGCGCTCATTCTTGGAGCGGACATGAAACGTCGCGAAGGACGACAGCTTAACCGTCTCGCCGCGCACGATCGCTTCACATATTTCGTCCAGTACCGCCTCGACGAGTTCGGCGGATTCAGTGCGCGACAAACCGACCTTCCGGTAGACGGCCTCGGCCAGGTCGGCGCGCGTAAGTGTTTTTCCCCCCATGCGACCGTCCCATCAGTTCAAGCGTAAAATCGGCACAACAACGGCAGAGCCTAAGTAATTGATCCGGCAAGGTCAAGGACCGAAACCGGACCGTTCTCCACTTACCAGCGAACCAGAACGGCGCCCCAGGTGAAGCCGCCGCCCATCGCCTCCAGGAGCACCAGGTCACCCTTCTTGATGCGGCCGTCGGCGACGGCCACCGACAGCGCCAGCGGTACGGAAGCAGCCGAGGTGTTACCGTGCAAATCGACGGTGACCACCACCTTTTGCTCGGCTATCCCAAGCTTTTTTGCTGAAGCGTCAATAATCCGTTTATTGGCTTGGTGGGGCACGAACCAGTCAAGATCGTCGGCGGTAATACCAGCGGCCGAGAAGGTCGTCTCAATGACATCGGTGATCATGCCGACCGCGTGCTTGAAGACCTCGCGGCCTTCCATGCGCAGATGGCCGACTGTTCCCGTCGTCGACGGCCCGCCGTCGACGAAAAGCTTCTCCTTGTGCGCGCCGTCGGAACGCAGGCTGGCCGCCAGGACGCCCCGGTCGGCGATCGTGCCGGCCCCCTCGCCTGCCTCCAGAACGACCGCACCGGCGCCGTCGCCAAACAGCACACAGGTCGAGCGATCGCTCCAGTCGAGGATGCGCGAAAAGGTTTCCGAGCCGATCACCAGCACGCGCTTTGCCAAGCCGCCGCGGATATAGAGGTCGGCTGTCGTCACCGCATAGACGAAGCCTGAACATACCGCCTGCATGTCGAAGGCAAAACCGTGCTGCATGCCGAGCCGGTTCTGGATCTCGACGGCGGTGGCGGGGAACGTGTTGTTGGGCGTCGAGGTCGCCAGCACGATCAGATCGATATCGTCCGGGGTCAATCCGGCATCGGCAAGCGCGGCGCGCGCCGCGGCCTCGCCAAGGGAAGCCGTCGTCTCGTCGTCAGCCGCGATATGGCGCTGGCGGATGCCGGTGCGCTGGGCGATCCA
Organism: Mesorhizobium sp. B2-3-11; assembly: GCF_006442215.1. Taxonomy (NCBI): domain Bacteria; kingdom Pseudomonadati; phylum Pseudomonadota; class Alphaproteobacteria; order Hyphomicrobiales; family Phyllobacteriaceae; genus Mesorhizobium; species Mesorhizobium sp. B2-3-11. The sequence continues at coordinate 154,296 of NZ_VFVS01000010.1, forward strand.
CTCGTCGGACGTCTCGACCATGCCTTCAAAATCGGCATTCTTCATGATGCGGCGGGGCAGCGCGGCGCCCGTGCCGCGCACAACTGATCTGATCAAAATTCTTTCCTATTCCTTTGCGTCGGTAACGACGTCGGATTTCCTAGATGTCAGGGCATGCGGGTTGCGCGCATGAAACAGATCGAGGTCGGCCTCGATGCGGTCGAGCAGATTGTTGCGCACCATGTCGTAGCCGAGTTCGATCGCCGCGGCGAAACCGTCCGAATCGGCGCCGCCATGGCTTTTGACGACGATGCCGTTCAGCCCCAGGAACACGCCGCCATTCGAGCGGCCGACATCCATCTTTTCGCGCAGGCGGTCGAAGGCGCCCTTGGCGAAGACATAGCCGATCTTGGCCATCAGGGTGCGGCTCATCGCGGCGCGCAGATAGCCACCTATCTGGCGCGCGGTGCCTTCCGCCGTCTTCAGCGCGATGTTGCCGGCGAAGCCTTCCGTCACCACAACGTCGACCGTGCCCTTGCCGATGTCGTCGCCTTCGACAAAGCCATGGTAGTTCATCGAGGCCATGTTGGCTTCGCGCAACATGCGCCCCGCTTCCTTGACCTCCTCCTGGCCCTTGATCTCTTCCACGCCGACATTGAGCAGCCCGACCGTGGGCCTGGCGACGCCGAATACGCAACGCGCCATGCCGGTGCCGAGAATGGCAAAATCGATGAGCTGGTGCGCGTCGGCGCCAATGGTGGCGCCCACGTCCAGAACCACGCTCTCGCCACGCAATGTCGGCCACAATGCCGCAATCGCCGGACGTTCGATGGTGGCCATGGTGCGCAGGCAGAATTTCGACATCGCCATCAGCGCGCCGGTATTGCCGGCGGAGATGCATGCATCCGCGGCGCCCGACTTGACGGCCTCGACCGCTTTCCACATAGACGATTTCCAGCGGCCATGGCGCAGCGCCTGGCTCGGTTTGTCGTCCATCCTGACCGCGATCTCGCAGTGGAAGAACTCGCTGACCTCAGCCAATTTGGGAAACTTGGCGAGTTCCGGGCGCACCAGTTCCTCACGTCCATAGATGACGAAGCGGATGTCGGGACGGCGGGTCGCGACCGTCATGAGCGCTGGAATGACCACGGTTGGTCCGTGATCGCCGCCCATGGCATCGATGGAAATCCTGATCACGCGGTATTCATCTCACGGTTAGGCGGCAAGTCGTTTTAGCGGTCGCAAAGGTTCGGCGAAAATAGCGGTTTTAGGCTGCCGCACAACCGACTTTTCCGTCGCGGGCAAGGTTTTCAGGATTTTCCCAGCAAGGATCGCAGTTTTTGCTGAAATTCATTCTCGGCCGATCCGGTGTCGTCACCGGCACCAAGCGAGGCGCCGGGCTTGCGCGGATAGGGGTCGATCGCCAATCCGAAGAACTGTTCGGCAAGCGCCCCGACATCGATGGTGTCGCCTGAAAATGTCTCGGGACTGTCGGGCCCGTCGGCGTCGAGCAGAATCTCGCCGGCGCTTTCGAATCCCTGCCGTCCGAGCTTGGAGTCCTCAGGCAAGAGCAGTGCCTCGACCGGTTCGTCGATATGCGCCTGGACGGGGTCGAGCGTGACGATGCAGGCCTGGGTGATGTCTGCCTCGACACGGCCGCTGACCTTAACGCCATTGCGCTTCCACGACGTAACGAGCAGTTCGGCGCGATAGGCTTCGACCGACAGCAGCCCGTGCGCCTCGGCGAGTGCGGCGCGCTGCGCGGGGTCGGCCTCGATCACCACGGGCAGCCCCTTTTGCGGCAGCCGGGCGACATTGGCGAAAAAGGATACCGGACTCTGCATATCCGCGTGTTTCATCGATTAGCCTCCGTTGGCCCCTGGAAATGCCACAGTGCCGCCAACGATCGATTCGGTCGGCTGCGCACTCAGCTGCCGGCTGGCGTCGGCGACATACCCGGCCAAACGCGACGCTTCCGGCCAAGCGCCGGCGTCGGGACGGACATTACGGGTAAGTGCCGCGGTCAGACTATCATGATCGTTTCGTTCCAGCGCATCATCATAGGCGGCGGTCCGGCCATAGAACATCTTCGCCAGTTTCTTCATGCGTTTTGGCACGCCGACGTCGCCAATGCCCAGTTCCCGCAGCGAATGATCGACGTCGAGGAAGAACTCGTCGATCAGCACCTGCGCGATCTCCTGCGCCACGCCGTCCTCGCCGCGCAAGCGGTGCTGGACCAGGAACATGTGCAGCGAAAGCATCTCGAAACGGCCAAGCGGCGTGTCAGGCACATTCCAGTGGGAATAAAAAACAGTCTGCCGCGCCGCCGCCACGATTTGTGCGTAGAGCGCGTCGGTGATGGTGCGGTTGGCGTGGCGTTCGCGGCCAAAAAGGCGCTGGAACATGGGGATGGTCTCCGGGGACCGTTTGTTGAATTGGCCTTGTTGCATCGGCAAGCAAGCTGGTTTACCGGTTTTGCGGCCCAGCGCAAGTTGCGGCGATGGAATGGAGAATTGTTGTTGCGCGCGCTGAATTTCAAGTCGACTTTCACTTTCAGGCCTGCCGGTGCGATCTCGCTGCTGGCTATCGTAGCGGCGCTGTCTGCATGCCACACCAATAAGATGATCGGCGACCTCAGTCCGAGCGAGACGTTCACGCAAGGCTACGTCCTCGATCAGCAGGCGATCGATTCTGTGCCGGTCGGTTCCAGCCGCGAGCAGGTGCTTCTGGCGCTCGGCACGCCGTCAACCACGGCGACTTTCGACAACGAGGCGTTTTACTATATCTCGCAGACGCGCAAGCGCTACGTCGCCTTCGACAAGCCGAGGCTGGTCGACCAGAAGGTGCTGGCGGTCTATTTCGGCCCGGACAGCCGCGTCACCCAGATCGCCAAATACGGATTGAAGGACGGTAAGATTTTCGACTTCATTTCGCGCACCACGCCGACCGGCGGCAAGGACCAGAACTTCCTCAGCCAGATCATCAACGGCGCGAGCAAGCTGGCGCCCAGCATTCCCGGCGGCACCCCCTGATCCTTAGATTCCTGCTTCCCTAGATCCTGCTTCCCTGACTTTGGGGAACAGAAATGTCTCAGGCGACCGAAAACCCGTGGGAGCGATCCCACGGGTTTTTGTTTGGCCGGTCCGGCTCGCCAGTGGTGGGGCAAACCCGTATCAAACCGCCAAGCTGGGGAGCTTGGACATGAGCAGTGACGACCGTGCGATGCCGGATGGCTGGACGACGACGGGGACACCCGACCGGCAGACCGTGACAGGATGAAATGCTGAAATTTTGTGGCAACCGGCGAGACACGAAATCCCGTTCCTGGTCGCAGCAACCCATCAAATGAAAAATCCGCGGGATCGCTCCCGCGGATTTTCAGATTCAATCGTTGCCGTTCAGCCGTGCGCGAGCACGGCCAGCAGCAAGAGTGCCACGATGTTGGTGATCTTGATCGCCGGGTTGACCGCAGGGCCGGCGGTGTCCTTGTAGGGATCGCCGACTGTATCGCCGGTCACCGAAGCCTTGTGCGCCTCGGAACCCTTCAGGTGCTTGACGCCGTTCTTGTCGATGAAACCGTCCTCGAACGACTTCTTTGCGTTGTCCCAGGCGCCACCGCCCGAAGTCATCGAGATCGCGACGAACAGGCCATTGACGATGACGCCAAGGAGCGAAGCGCCGAGCGCGGCGAAGGCGGACGCCTTCGAGCCCGAGATCAACAGCACGCCGAAATAGACGACGAGCGGCGCCAGCACCGGCAGCAGCGACGGGATGATCATCTCCCGGATCGCCGCCTTGGTCAGGAGATCGACCGCACGCGCGTAGTTCGGCTTCGAGGTGCCGGCCATGATGCCCGGATCCTCGCGGAACTGCTTGCGCACCTCCTCGACGATGGCGCCCGCCGCGCGGCCGACGGCCGTCATGGCGATACCGCCGAACAGGTAGGGAATGAGGCCGCCGAAGATCAGGCCGGCGACCACGTAAGGATTGGAGAGATCGAAGGAGATTTCGCCCATGCCCTGGAAGTAGGGATATTTGTCGCCATTGGCGGCAAAGAACTTCAGGTCGTTCGAATAGGCCGCGAACAGCACCAGCGCGCCGAGACCGGCCGAACCGATGGCGTAGCCCTTGGTCACCGCCTTGGTGGTGTTGCCGACCGCGTCGAGCGCGTCGGTGGAGTGACGCACTTCCTTGGGCAGGCCGGCCATTTCGGCAATGCCGCCGGCATTGTCGGTGACCGGGCCGAAGGCGTCGAGCGCCACGATCATGCCGGCGAGGCCGAGCATGGTGGTGACGGCAATCGCGGTGCCGAACAAACCGCCGAGCTGGTAGGTGGCGATGATGCCGCCGACGATGACGATTGCCGGAAGCGCCGTCGATTCCAGCGAGACTGCCAGCCCCTGGATGACATTGGTGCCGTGGCCGGTCACCGATGCCTGGGCGATCGAGTTGACCGGGCGCTTGTTGGTGCCGGTGTAGTATTCGGTGATCACCACGATCAACCCGGTCACCACAAGGCCGATGAGGCCGCAGATGAACAGGTTCTTGCCGGTGATGGTCATGCCGGCAACGGTGCCGACCTCGCCCCAGCCGAGCGTGGCCGAGGTGGCGACGCCGAGGCCAACGACCGATAGAAGGCCGGTCACGATAAGGCCCTTGTAGAGCGCGCCCATGATCGAGCCGTTGGAGCCGAGCTTGACGAAGAAGGTGCCGACGATCGAGGTGAGGATGCAGGCGCCGCAGATGGCGAGCGGATACAGCATTGTCGCACCGAGGACAGCGGTGCCGCCGAAGAAGATGGCGGCGAGAACCATGGTGGCGACGACCGTCACCGCATAGGTCTCGAACAGGTCGGCGGCCATGCCGGCGCAGTCGCCGACATTGTCGCCGACATTGTCGGCGATGGTGGCCGGATTGCGCGGATCATCCTCCGGAATACCGGCTTCGACCTTGCCGACCAGATCGCCGCCGACATCGGCGCCCTTGGTGAAAATGCCGCCGCCGAGACGGGCGAAGATCGAGATCAGCGAAGCGCCGAAGCCGAGCGAGACCAGCGAGTCGATGACGATGCGGTCATTGGGCTGGAGGCCGAGGAAATGGGTGAGGATGAGGTAGTAGATCGAAACGCCAAGCAGGGCCAGGCCCGCAACCAGCATGCCGGTGATGGCGCCCGACTTGAAGGCGATGTCGAGACCGGCGGCAAGGCTGTTGGAAGCCGCTTGCGCGGTACGCACATTGGCCCGCACCGAAACATGCATGCCGATGAAGCCGGCGGCGCCCGACAGAACGGCACCGATCAGGAAGCCGATGGCGGCGGTGATCGACAGCAGCCACCAGGCGAGGAGGAGCACGACGACGCCGACGATGGCGATGGTGGTGTACTGGCGTGCCAGATAGGCTTGCGCGCCTTCGCGAATGGCTGCGGAAATTTCCTGCATGCGTGCATTGCCCTGATCGGCCGCAAGGACCGAACGTGTCGCCCATATGGCGTAAAGGACAGAAAGCAAGCCGCAGGCGATGACGGCGGAAATTATGGTCATTGCCGGGTTTTCCTCGATTGTTGGCCCAAAAGAACCCCTCCCTGGGCCGTTGAGACAAAGACGGAATCCCGTGCATGGAATCCCCCTCTTCGCATCGGTGTATGCGAAACAGGGCTGCGAACGTCAAGATATGGTTCGATTTTTGCCCGGCTTTCGCCCAAAAGTCGATGCTGGCGAGTGTCCGTCGCGATCTCTCGGCGGTTAGATCGATTGAAATCGTCCCGACCATCGGGCACGGTCAGTCCGCCTCTCTGCCCATGCGCCGCGCCGCGTAGCGCTCGACGGCCGACAGTCCGTCATAGATCAGCACGGCAAGCGCCGCCACGATCAGACCGCCCTGCAGGATGAAGGCCAGATTGTTCGACAGCAAGCCGGCGATGATCACCTCGCCGAGCGTCCTGGCCGCCACCGTCGAGCCGATGGTGGCCGTGGCCAGGCTGATCACCACCGACAGCCTGATACCGCCAAGGATGATCGGCGCGCTGAGCGGCAGTTCGACCTTGGTGAGCCTTTGCCAGCCGGTCATGCCGGCGCCACGCGCAGCCTCGACGACATTGGCCGGCAACGTCGTCAGTCCGGTGAGCGCGTTCTCGAAGATCGGCAGCAGACCATAGAGAAACAGCGCGATCAGCGTCGGCTTCTCGCCGAAGCCCACCGCCGGCACGGCGAGCGCCAGCACCGCCACCGGCGGAAAGGTCTGGCCGATATTGACCAGGCTGCGCGACAGCGGCAGGAATTCGGCGCCGGCGGGCCGGGTGACCAGGATGGCGAGCGCCACAGCGACGATGGTGGCCGCGACGGTCGCGATCAGCACGGTGCGCAGATGCAGCAGCGTCAGCGTCAGCAGGCTGCCTTGATTGTAGATGACGGGAGCGTTGTTTTCGGTCAGCGGCTTCAGCAACGGCTCGAACCAACCCGGGCTGGTGGTGAAGGCAACAAGCAACACCACAAGCGCAAGCCTGAGCAGCAGAGGCAGCCAGGCTTTCATGACGGCCTCGCCGCCCGCTTGACCAGGCCATCCACGGTGACGCGGCCGATCGGCTTGCCGTCGGTGCCCTTGACCGGCAGCGCCGGCCTGCCGGACCAGAGAAGTTCCGCGAGCGCGTCACGCTGGCTGGCGTCGCCGGGGATCGGATCGCCTTCGGCGGCGCCCTGCTCCACCGCATCGCGCACCCGGCCCAGCGACAGCAGCCTGAATGGCCTTTCGCTGGCGCCGACCAGCGTCTCGACAAAAGCGTTGGCCGGCTTCGCCAGAATCTCCGCCGGCCCTGCATATTGCACGAGCTTGCCGGCGTCCATGACCGCGATCCTGTCGCCCATGTGCACGGCCTCTTCCATGTCATGGGTAACGAGGATGATGGTGGTGCCGAAGCGCTTCTGGATCGCCAGCAAATCCTCCTGCGCCTTGGTGCGGATGATCGGGTCGAGCGCGCCGAACGGCTCATCCATCAAAAGAACGTTGGGCTCGGCGGCAAGCGCGCGGGCCACGCCGACGCGCTGCTGCTGGCCCCCGGACAGTTCGTGCGGATAGCGCGGCCCGAATTCCCGGGGATCAAGCTGGTAGAGCGTCATCAGTTCATCGACGCGGGCCTTGATGCGGGCCTTGTCCCAGCCAAGCAGCACCGGCACGGTGGCGATGTTCTGCGCCACGGTACGATGCGGAAACAGGCCGTGGCCCTGGATTGCGTAGCCGATGCTGCGCCGCAGTTCGTAACCGGGCACCGATCGATTGTCGGCGCCGTCGAGCTTGACGACGCCGGCGGTTGGTTCGACCAGCCGGTTGATCATGCGCAGCAGCGTCGTCTTGCCGGAACCCGAAGTGCCGACAATGACGCAAACCGTGCGCGGCTCGATGACCATCGAGACGTTGTCGACGACTGTCGTCGCGTCATAGCGCTTGGTGATGCCTTCGATCTCGATCATGCCGTTTCAACCCTGCGCTTGGTGACGGTCATTTCGATTACCGCGTCGAGGATGATGGCGGCGGCGAAGGCGAGCGCCACGGTCGGCACCGCGCCGAGCAGCACCAGGTCCATCGCCGTCTGGCCGACGCCCTGGAACACGAACACGCCAAAACCGCCGCCGCCGATCAACGCGGCGATGGTGGCAAGGCCGATGTTCTGCACCAGGACAATGCGGATGCCCGTCAGGATCACCGGAAAGGCCAGCGGAAACTCGACACCGAACAGGCGCTGGCGATCGGTCATGCCCATGCCCCGCGCCGCGTCGTTGGCGGCACGCGGCACGCCAGCAAGGCCGACCACGGTGTTGGCCACCACTGGCAGCAGCGAATAGAGAAACAGCGCGACGAAGGCGGGTGCCGTGCCGATGCCCCTGATGCCGAGCGCGGCGGCTCCCGGCACATGGGTTGCGACCCAGCCAAGCGGCGCGATCAGCAGGCCGAACAGCGCGATCGAAGGAATGGTCTGGATGATGTTCAAGACGTTGAGGAGGCCGGCCCGCAGGCTTTCGACACGATGGCACAGGATGCCGAGCGGCAGGCCGACGATCACGGCGGCAAGCAATGAGCCGAGCGCCAGGGTCACATGTTTGGAGCCTTCGGCCCAAAAGCTGTCGGCACGGTTGGAATACTCCTTGAGGATCGAGAGGCTGTCCCAGCGTCCCGAAATCAGCAGCAAACCGATGGCCAGCGCCGCGACGACAAGCACGCCGACGCGCGGCCAGGGCGACAGATTGAGCCTGGTCAGCACGTCGGCGAGCAAAAGCGTGAAGGCGAAGATGAGAATCCAGAAGCCGGAGGCCGGCGAGACCCGGGCAAAGGTATTGCCGGCCGGAGTGAGGAATGTGCCGGCGACACCGATGAGCAGCGTCAGCGCGGCAAGCGCCACGACGCTGGCTGCAAGGCGCAAGATGAGCGGCGTCCTGAACAGGGCGACAAGGGCGGCCAGTACGAGGATCGCCGAAAGCAGCGGACCGGTCATTGCCGGCAGAGCTTCGAGAATCGAGCGCGCCTGACCGGGAACGATGCGGTTGGCGCGGAAGGTGGCGAATGGTGCGAGAAACACGGCGTAAGCAGCGAGCGCGGCGATGACCACGCCGAGTTTGTCGAAGCGGATGGTCATGACGCGCCTCGCACTGACGTCACTTATCGACGCAAAGCTATTTCAAGAACCCGTTCTTCTTCAAAAAGTCCTCGGCAACGCCCTTGACCGGCTCGCCGCCGACCTGCACGCGTCCATTGAGCTCCTGCAGCGTGACGAGATCGAGCTTGGCGAACACCGGCTTCAGCAGCGTCTCGATCTCCGGGTGCTCCTTCAGCACGGATTCGCGGATGATCGGCGCCGGCTGGTAGACGGGCTGCACGCCCTTGTCGTCGGTCAACACGACGAGGCCCGATGGCGCGATGCCGCCATCGGTGCCGTAGACCATGGCGGCATTGGCGCCGCTGGTCTGGTTGGCGGCCGCCGCGATGGTCGCTGCCGTGTCGCCACCCGAGAGGGTGATCAGCTGGTCAGGCTTCAGCGTGAAGCCATAGGTGGTCTGGAAGGCCGGAAGGGCTGCCGCCGAATTGACGAACTCGGCGGAGGCCGCCAGCACCACCTTGCCGCCGCCGGAGACGTATTTGCCGAAGTCCGACAGCGTGACGAGCTTGTTCTCGTCAGTCACTTCCTTGCGCAGGGCGATCGCCCAGGTGTTGTTGGCCGGCGCCGGTGACAGCCAGACGATCTTGTTGGCGTCGTAGTCGAGCTTCTTGGCCGTCTCATAAGCCTTGGCGGCGTCCTTCCACACGGGATCATCGGCCTTCTCGAAGAAGAAGGCGGCATTGCCGGTGTATTCGGGATAGATGTCGATCTCGCCGGCGGTGATCGCCTTGCGCACCACCGGCGTGCCGCCGAGCTGGATGCGATCCGTGGTCTTGATGTTGTTGGCGTTGAGGACGAGCTGGATAATGTTGCCGAGCACGCCACCCTCGGTGTCGATCTTCGAGGAGACGACGACCTGAGCGCTCGCGGAAGCCACCGTGATGGCGAGCGCCATTGCCGCGCTGGCCAGAACCTTGACTGAAAACATTGTGAAAACCCCTTGCTGTGAACCGGAATGCGGCGGGCGCATATGAGCATGGCTTCAACGGCCAGTCGGGGCATACGGTTTCATAAGAAGGCGGATCAGCGCAATATTTTTGTTCCAAACGCGCCGATTTCGGCGCGGCGGCAACGGCGGGCTGGCGATCGGCCGCCTTCCGGTGAATAATGCCGCGAGGGGTGGGCGGCAAACAGGGAGAGCGTGTCATGGCCATACACAAGGTCGGTTATCTCATCGGCAGCCTTGCCCGGGAATCCATCAACCGCAAGCTCGCGAAGGCGCTCGTTCAACTTGCCCCTCCCGAGCTCGAAATGACGGAAATCGGCTTCAAGGATCTGCCGCTCTACAGTTACGATTACGACGCCAATTTCCCACCGGCCGCCCAGGCTTTCAAAAAGGCGATCGCCTCCGTCCAGGCCGTGCTGTTCGTCACCCCGGAGTACAACCGCTCGATCCCCGGCGGACTGAAGAACGCAATCGACTGGGCCAGTCGCCCCTACGGCAAGAATTCATTCGCGCGCAAACCGTCCGCCGTCATCGGAACATCGCCGGGCGCCATCGCGACCGCCGTCGCCCAACAGAGCCTGCGCAGCGTTCTGAGTTTCTGCAACTCGCCGCAGATGAATGCGCCCGAAGCCTATATCCAGTTCACGCCGGGGCTGATCACGGATGAGGGCGAGGTGACGGTTGAATCCACCAAAGACTTCCTGCGCAATTATATGGCTGAGTTCCATATGTTCATAGCGCGGGTGCTTCAGGTCCTGCCGCCGGACGCATAACTTTCAAATTGGCGTCAGGCCGGCCGCAAGCTCGTTATCTTCAGCGCGCCGAGTGCCACGAAGCAAAGTGCGGCGACAGGAAAGATCATCCAGTTGAGCATCGTCCAGCCCCAGGCGTTGTAGACCATGCCCGACATCAGCGACGCGCAGGCGACGGAGCCGAACAGGACAAAGTCGTGGAAGCCCTGCACCTTGCCCTTTTCGGACGGGTTGTAGCTGGCCGCCACCATGGCGGTGGCGCCGATGAAGGCGAAATTCCAGCCGAGGCCGAGCAGGATCAGCGCCGTCCAGAATTGCCACAGCGCCAGGCCCGACAAGGCAACGACGGCACAGCCGGTCAGCAACAGCAGGCCGGTGGCGACAACGCGCTCGGCGCCGAAGCGATGGATCAGCGAGCCGGTGAAGAAGCTTGGCCCGAACATCGCCATGACATGCCAGGAGATGCCCAGCGTCGCATCGTCCTCGGACAGGCCGCAGCCGACCATGGCGAGCGGCGCGCCGGTCATGACGAAACTCATCAGCGCGTAACTGCCGACGGCGCAGAAGAGCGCCGCTACGAAACGCGGCTTTGTGACGATTTCGAAAAGGGGTCTGGCATCGCCGTCGGCAACGTCCACCTTGCTCGCGGTCCTCGCCGGCAAGCGCAGGAACGAAAGGACGATGGCGCCGACCGCCGCCAGCGGCAGGATCGAGGCGAAAGAACCGGCAAACATGACAGGCGCAAACAATTCGCGGGTGAAGATGACGATCTGCGGCCCGAGAATGGCGGTGATGATGCCACCGGCGAGCACGAAGGAGATGGCGCGCGCCTTGAACGCCGGCGGCGCGTTGTCGGCCGCGGCAAAGCGGAACTGCTGGACGAAGGCGCCGCCGACGCCGATGACAAGCAGCGCGAACGCGAACAGCCAGAAGCTGCCGTGGAACAATGCCAGGGTGGCGACCAGCCCGCCGAGCGCGGTGACGACGGTTCCGGTCATGAAGCCGCCCCGCTGGCCGAGCCATCGGATGATGGCCGCCGCGGGCAAGGCGCCGAGCGCCACGCCGAGATTGAAGCCGGTGATCGGCGCCGTCGCCAGGGATTTGTCGGCGCCGAGCAGATATTGCCCGGCCAGCGCGCCCATGGAAATGGCGATGGGGGCGGCCGAACCGATGATCGCCTGCGAGGCAGCTAGGATCAGCGCGGTGCGCCGCGCCTCCTTGCCCGCCTCGACGGCAATGGCCGTCATGATGCGTCCTTGCCGCGGCCCTCGCCACGCACACGGCGCGACACACGGTCGAGCACGGCGTTGACCAGCTTCGGCTCGTCCTCCTCGTAGAAGGCCTTGGCGATATCGACATATTCGGTGACGATGACCGCGACAGGCACGTCCTCGCGCTTCATCAGCTCATAGACGCCCGCGCGCAGAATGGCACGCAGCGTGGAATCGAGGCGCGACAGCGGCCAGTCGTCGGTCAGCGCCTGGCGGATAATTGGATCAATGGTCTTCTGGTTCTCTACGACGCCTGTCAGGATAGCGCGAAACCATTGCGCGTCCGCCTCGCGATAGACCGCGCCGTCGACTTCCTTGCCGAGGCGGAACGCCTCGTACTCGGCGGTGATCTCGAACACGCCACTGCCGGCGACATCCATCTGGTAGAGCGCCTGCACGGCGGCTAGACGGGCAGCACCGCGCTTGTTGGCGTGGCGCACCGCGGGCTGTCCTGGCGAAGCGGGTTCGCTCACGATCGCGCTCCCAATTGTTCCTTCAGCGCGATCATGGTCAGCGCCGCACGCGCGGCAAAGCCGCCCTTGTCGCCTTCCGAGCGTTTGGCCCGCGTCCACGCCTGTGCATCGTTCTCGGTGGTCAGGATGCCGTTGCCGATGCAGACCGAGTCCTGCACGGACAGGTCCATGAGCGCACGGCTGGATTCATTGGCGACGATGTCGAAATGATAGGTGTCGCCACGAATAATGGTGCCGAGCGCGACAAAACCGTCATAGCCGGTCCCGCCTTCGGCCATGCCGTCGAGCGCGAAGGTGATCACCGCGGGAATTTCGAGCGAACCGGGAACAGTGACGACGTCGTAAGTCGCGCCCGCTTCATCGAGCGCGCTTGTCGCGCCGTCGAGCAGCGCGTCGGCAAGGTCGTCGTGAAAGCGCGCCTCAATAACAAGAAGGTGGGCCTTCGTCTTGGGACGAATGAACGCCTTGCCGTGTTGGGATGTGCCAGCCATAGATGTCTCCGGGGTCGCCGGTGACTTAGGCCGAAGCCGGTTTGATCGCAAGCGGAAGATTGCCCGAGGCGTATCAGATTGCCGTGGGCCGGCCTGTTCCGCAGGCTATCAAAGCCCCTCTTTCGCCGCCTCCGCCAGCCGCGCCGCGTAGCGCGCCATGGTGTCGATCTCGAGATTGACGCGGTCGCCGGTCTTGCGCTCGCCCCAGGTAGTGACGGTCAGCGAATGATGGATCAACAGCACGTCGAAGCGGGTGCCCGCGACGCTGTTGACGGTAAGCGAGGTGCCGTCGAGCGCGACGGAGCCTTTCGGCGCGATGAATTTCGCCAGATGGCGCGGCGCGTCCAGCGTGAAGCGCACCGCATCGCCCTCATCCCTGCGCTCGACGATCTCGGCGATGCCGTCGACATGGCCCGAAACGATGTGGCCACCGAGCTCGTCGCCGATCTTCAGCGCCCGCTCCAGATTGATCCTGGTGCCCGTTTCCCAACCCGCCGCCGTCGTCAGCCTGAGCGCCTCCTCCCAGGCCTCGACCTCGAACCAGCGCGCATTCGAGCCGCTGTCGGGCAACGCCGTGACCGTCAGGCAGACGCCGCCGCAGGAGATCGAGGCGCCAATGGCGATGGTTGCGGGATCATAGGCGGTGTCGATGCGCAGCCCCACCCCTTCCCGCAGCGGCTTGACGGCGGCCACGGTGCCGATATCGGTGACAATCCCGGTAAACATCGATCGCTATCCCTGAAAATCCCTGATCCATTCGGCGTAACCGTCTTCGCCGAACCGCATCTCGCGCAGCTTGCGAAAACCCGCCGGGATATGGTCGGCATCGACAGGCGATGCAATGCCGTCTTCGCCGATCGCTTCCGGTCCCTGGAAAAGCACGATGCGGTCGACCAGCCCGTCGACTAGGAAAGCGCTCGCCACCTTGGCACCGCCCTCGACCAGCACGCTTGCCATGCCGAGCGCCGCCAGATCCTCGAGCAGTTCGGGTAATGCGACGCCGCCCTCGTGCGTCTCCGTGCCGATGAAGCGCACGCCGGCGCGTTCGAGTGCCGCCCGGCGCTGCGGATCGGCCTCCAGGCAAGCCGCGACATAAAGCGGTACGCGATCGACACCGGACACCAGTTTCGAGCCCTCCGGCAGCCTAGCCTGGCGGTCGAGCACGATGCGTGCGGGTGAACGGTTCTCCAGCCCGGGCAAACGCACCGTCAGCGCCGGATCATCTTCCAGCGCCGTGCCGATGCCAACCAGGATGGCGTCCGCCTCGGCGCGCATCAGGTAGACTTCGCGGCGCGCCATGTCGCCTGTTATCGCGACCTGGCCGGCGCCTTCCATGCCGATCTTGTCGTCGCTGGAAAGCGCAAGCTTCAGGATAACTTCCGGGCGTTTTCTCAGAGAGCGAATCAAATAGCCCGCCATCTGTTCGGCAGCTTCGGTGGCCAAGACCTTTTCCACCACTTGGACACCGGCGTCACGCAGGATGGCATAGCCCTTGCCGGAGACCCGCGGATCCGGATCGCTGGCAGCGCCCACGACACGCGCGATGCCGGCGTTGACCAGCGCGTTGGCGCAAGGCGGCGTGCGGCCGTGATGGGCGCAAGGCTCGAGCGTGACATAGGCGGTGGCGCCCCGCGCGAGTTCGCCGGCCTCCGCCAGCGCCTCGGTCTCGGCGTGCGGCCGGCCCCCAATCGCGGTGACGCCGGTACCCACGATCATCGGGCCTGAGCCGTCGTCACGCACGATGATGGTGCCGACGGATGGATTGGTCGAGGTGCGACCGGCGTTCTTGCGCGACAGCCGCAAGGCAGCGGCCATGAAACGGCGGTCCAGGGCCGCTTGCTCGGCCTCGTTGCGTTGCGGTGCTGCCATGCTCAGCCGGCGTCCTCTTCGCTCTTTTCGTCGTCCCCCTTCAGCTCGCCGAGCAGTTCGTGGAAATCCTTGGCCTCGCGGAAATTGCGATAGACCGAGGCGAAGCGCACATAGGCGACATCGTCGAGCGACTTCAGTGCATCCATGACCAGCCGGCCGACCTCGCCGGAAGCCACTTCCGTTTCGCCGGAACTTTCGAGTTGGCGGACAATGCCGGTCACGGCGCGATCGATGCGCTCGGGGTCGACGTTGCGCTTGCGCACCGCGATCTCGACCGAGCGCAACAGCTTGTCGCGGTCGAACGGCACTTTTCGCCCTGATTTCTTGACCACGACGAGGTCGCGCAACTGCACGCGCTCGAACGTCGTGAAACGGCCGCCGCAATCGGGGCAGACACGCCGCCGGCGGATCGCCGCGCCGTCCTCGGCGGGGCGCGAATCCTTCACCTGCGTATCTTCGGACTGGCAATAGGGACAGCGCATGGAGAGCCTTGGGTTCGCGAATCTGGTGGGGTGAAAGGCTTAGAACCTTTCCGGTGCGGATTGAAGCAGTTCCGCTTTTCCACGGCCTGCGTACTCAGAGATAGCGAGGCGCGAGGAAGATTGCCAGCACGCAAGCGGTAGCGCCGGCCAGCCCGCTATGGCGCCACGTCCTTGGTTTGGAAGCCGCAAGACGTGCCGAGATTGCGATAGGCCTTTGTGAAACCGTCCATCGGAATGCTGGCAACGGCCTGCTTGCCGAAGGTGACGTCGAGCGATGTGACTTTTCGCATGGCCCGCAGCAACGCCAGACTTGTCTTGGCCTGATTGTCGATCGTCCAGCTGGGACGGCCATTGACGGCATCGTTGGAGTAAACCGTCGCGGAAACCTTGACGCCCGGATCGCCGAAGATGGCCGCGATCTTCTTGTCGGCCGGCAGGGTCCGGTTGTCGATGGTGATCATGATGGCCGGATAAGCATCGGGCGGCAGCACGTCGCCGGTCGAGATCGACAATGTCAGCGTGCCCGAATTGCCACTCGCGTCGAAGAACGCCGTGGAGGCCGCGCAGGTCTTGTGCGCATCCTGGCCGGTGTCGAGCGTATCGACCATGGTCGTCCATCGGCCGAAACTGCTGGTGGCGGGCATGTCCGGAGCGGGCTGCGTCTGCGCCAAAACGGACCCGCAAGCAGCCAGCCAACCGAAGGCGCCAAGTGAGGCAAGACAAAAATCGCGCATCATCAATTCTCCAGTTCCATGCGTCACCCGATCAGGGGTGACGCACCGCCGGTGGATAAAAGATGACGCGTCGCGCCCAGTCAACCGAGATAGGATGGTCAACCGGGATAAGGATGGTCAACCGAGATAGGGATAGAGCGGGAATCGATCGGTCAATGCAACGACCTTGGCCTTGACCGCCGCCTCGACGGCGGCATTGCCTTCGTCGGAATTGGCGACCTTAAGCCCATCCAGCACCTCGGCGATCAGCTTGCCGATCTCACGGAATTCGGCCTGGCCGAAGCCGCGCGTGGTGCCGGCCGGCGTGCCCAGCCGCACGCCCGAAGTGACGAAGGGCTTTTCCGGGTCGAAGGGGATGCCGTTCTTGTTGCAGGTGATGTTGGCGCGGCCAAGGGCCGCTTCGGCGCGTTTGCCGGTGGCGTTCTTGGGCCTGAGGTCGACCAGCATCAGGTGGTTGTCAGTGCCGCCGGAGACGATGTCGAGGCCCGTTTCCTTGAGGCTGGAAGCCAGCGCCTTGGCGTTGGCGGCAACGGTTTCGGCATAGACCTTGAAGCTCGGCTTCAGCGCTTCGCCGAAGGCCACTGCCTTGGCGGCAATGACATGCATCAGCGGACCGCCCTGCAGGCCGGGGAACACCGCCGAGTTCATCTTCTTGGCGATGTCCTCGTCATTGCACAGGATCATGCCGCCGCGCGGGCCGCGCAGCGACTTGTGGGTGGTGGTCGTCACCACATGGGCGTGCGGCAAGGGCGAGGGATGCACGCCGCCAGCAACGAGGCCAGCAATGTGCGCCATGTCGACCATCAGATAGGCGCCGACCGCGTCCGCGATCTCGCGAAAGCGCTTCCAGTCCCAGATGCGCGAATAGGCTGTGCCGCCGGCCAGGATCAGCTTCGGCTTAGTCTCGTGCGCGGTCTTCTCGATGGCGTCCATGTCCAGCAGGTGGTCGTCCTTGCGTACGCCATAGGAGACGACCTTGAACCATTTGCCGCTCATGTTGACCGGCGAGCCGTGGGTGAGATGGCCGCCGGAATTGAGGTCGAGACCCATGAAGGTGTCGCCGGGCTGCAGCAGCGCCAGGAACACCGCCTGGTTCATCTGGCTGCCGGAATTCGGCTGGACGTTGGCGAAGTTGCAGCCGAACAGCTTTTTCGCGCGCTCGATGGCCAGTTCCTCGGCCACGTCGACGAACTGACAGCCGCCATAGTAGCGCTTGCCCGGATAGCCCTCGGCATATTTGTTGGTCATGATCGACCCCTGCGCCTCGAGCACGGCGCGGGAGACGATGTTCTCCGAGGCGATCAGCTCGATCTCGTGGCGCTGGCGACCGAGTTCGTTGCGGATGGCGCCGAATATCTCCGGATCGGCATCCTCCAAAGTGGTTTCGAAAAAGGATTCGAGCTTGTTGGACGCCGCCGCTGCTGTTGCCATGGCCTGAGTTCCCCGGGGGTTGGAAGGGCAAATTCGTGGATGCAGTCGTCCCAAACCACTTGGCGGTTCTGGGCGACATGCATGCGTTCGCCGGCCATTAACACAGTTGTTTTGGGCTCGCCACGTTTGCGGCGCGAAATTTGCTGGCCGGTTTGCGGCAAAGGATCGGGCGGACCGCTATTTCCTGTCCCGCCGCTGCTTCAGCAAGGCCTCGGTCAATGTGATTTCGGAAAACAGGGCGCGCATCGTGTGATCATTGATCTCTTGGCTGCGGAACATGTCGCGTAGCGCGGATCGCTCGGCTTCGATGCCCGCCGCCCTGAGTTCGAGCTCCAGCCTGCCGGCCTCACGGGCCTCGGCGCGGGCCTCGTCGGCTTCGTCGGAAGCCGCTATGCGCCGCCGGTAGCCGGCCACGATGCTGTCGGCGACGGCCAGCCGGGCCTCGACCGCCTCGCCCTCGCCTGCCTCGTTGGCGATGCTCTCGATCCTGGCGATCGCCGCACTGGCGGCGCCGACGCGCGCCCGGCGCTCCTCCGCTGCGGCCGGATTCTCGCCCGGCTCGACCAGTCCCCGCGCGATCCTGGGCAAGGCAAAGCTGGCAATGACGAGCGAGCAGATGATGACGCCGGCGGCGAGG
Source organism: Mesorhizobium sp. B2-3-11 (assembly GCF_006442215.1). Classification (NCBI taxonomy): domain Bacteria; kingdom Pseudomonadati; phylum Pseudomonadota; class Alphaproteobacteria; order Hyphomicrobiales; family Phyllobacteriaceae; genus Mesorhizobium; species Mesorhizobium sp. B2-3-11. The sequence continues at coordinate 172,005 of NZ_VFVS01000010.1, forward strand.
AAGATCACGACATCGCGTGCCGGAAAGGGCGAGCCATCCTGCAAAGCCAGCGGCAATGACAGGATGCCCGCCAATGTGATGGCGCCGCGCACGCCGGCCACGGAGCCGGCAAGCCGGACGCGAAATCCGAACGGCTCGGCCTTGCGCTTGCCCACACGCGCCGCGATCGCTTGGGCGATGTCCCCGACCCAGATCCACAGGAAGCGCAGCCCGATCAGGCAGAGCGTCAGGATCAGCACCGTCGCCACCGGCTCGATCAGCCAATGCCGGCTGGACAACTCTGGCGGGACCTTGCGGATGATGTCGGGAAGCTGCAGGCCGAGCAGAATGAACAGAGCGCCATTGAAGACGAAAGTGAGCGTCGCCCAGAGCGACAGAATCTGCATGCGCGCCGACACGCCGAGGAAACGGTACATGCCGCTGACCCCGGTCAGCAGACCGGCGGTGACCGCCGCCAGGATGCCCGAGGCTCCGACATGTTCGGCGCCGAGATAGGCGATGAAAGGCAGCAGGATCATCACGAGAACCTGCGCCTCGGCCGGCACGCCGCCGATGCGGCTGAGCAGTTGCAGCGCCTTGGCAGCGATGTACAGGGCCGCGACACCGGCCAGGATGCCAGCGGCGACGGCGTAGAGGAAGCTGAGCGAAGCTCCCGCGAAAGAGAAGCTGCCGGTCAATGCCGCCGCCACCGCAAAGCGGAACATGACTAGGCCCGACGCGTCATTGAGCAACGACTCGCCCTCCAATATGTGCATCAGCCGGGCCGGAACCACATTCCTGTCGACGATCGAGGACACCGCCACGGCGTCGGTCGGCGACAGCACGGCGGCCAGCGCGAAAGCGACGACGAGCGGAATGCTCGGCACCAGCCAGTGCAAGGCATAGCCGAAGCCGACAATGGTGAAGAAGACCAGGCCGATGGCAAGATCGAGTATGGGTCCGCGCAAGGCGACGAGTTCGCGCTTGGGCGCCGCGAAGGCGTCACCGAACAGAAGCGGCGGGATGAACACCAGCAGGAAAAGTTCCGGATCGATCTCGACATGCAGGCCCCCGGCGGGCCAGGCCAGGGCCGCGCCGATGGCGATCTGCAGCACCGGCAACGGCACCCGAACCAGCCGGACGAGCGCGCCGGACAGCGCCACGAAGACGAGCACAACGAGAATGAAGATGGCGACGTCCATGGCACGATTCCGGCTGTCTGCCGACCATGCGCAATAGCCGGAGCTTCGTCCAGCCGGTCGAGCGGCTGGAAATGGCGGCGTCCGCAATAAAAAAGCCGCCCTGAGAGCGGCTTTTTTGCAAAAATATCAGCTCGTTATAGCGACGACGTGATCTGCAGTTCGCTGGCACCGTCGAGCGCGTAGACGTCGTCGCGGAACTGGACGACGCCGGGTCCTGTCGACCACGCCGAGAGATAGAGGAAATGCACCGGCACCGGGTTGGTGACCTGGATCGGCGTGTTCTGGCCGGTCTTGATAGCCGCCTCGAAATGCTGGCGATCCCAGCCGGGCGTGTCGCGCAGGATCCACGTGACGAGATCACGCACGTTCTGGACGCGCACGCAGCCCGAGGAATCGAAGCGCATCATCTTGCCGAACAGACTCTGCTGCGGCGTGTCGTGCATGTAGACGCCGTCAGGGCTCGGGAAATTGATCTTGACCGACGCCATGGCGTTTTCCGAACCGGGATCCTGACGGAAACGGTACTTGGCGGCATCGTCGGTCGACCAGTCCACATTCATCGGGTCGACTTCGCTGCCATCGGGCGCGAACAGGCGGATATGGCTGTTCTTGAGATAATCGGGATCCTTCCGCATCAGCGGAATGATGTCCTTGCGCACGATCGAGACCGGTGCGTTCCAGTACGGATTGACGATGATCTCGTTGATCTTGGAATTGACGATCGGCGTCTGGCGATCGATCTTGCCGACGATCGCGGTGTGGCGAAGCACGACGCGGTCGTTCTCGACCGCTTCGATCTGTGCGGCAGGAATATCGACCAGCACATAGCGGCTGCCCAGCGTGCCGGCCTTCTCTTTCAGCCGCTGCAGATTGGTCTGCAGCTGGCCGAGCCGAATTTGCGCCGAAACGTTCATCGCAGCGTAGGTATACTTGCCCATCGAGCCGTCAGCCGGCAGACCATGGCGCAACTGAAAGCGCTTGACCGCCGAGTCGACATAGGAATCGAAAGCGGTCGAAATGCCGGCGCTCTGCGACAGGTCGCCCGCCATCATCAGGCGCTTGCGCAACGGCACCACGTCCGGGTCATCGACGCCGAGTTGCAGTTTCTTGGTCGCGGGAACGTCCGTCCAGCCGCCCTGGGAGACGATGTTCTGATACTGCGCGACCGCCTGCTCAGTGAAGGCAACGGTCTGCAGGCTGAAGATCGGCAGCGTCGAGGCCACCTTGCCGCCTTCGCTGGCGCGGGCATCGAACTGATCATCCCAATTGCCGCGGGCCGAGGATTTCAGGATATCCCCGATCACATCCTGCGCACTGGCGCGACCGGCCACCATGGCGGCGGCGAGCGCGGAGGCTCCGGAAAGGAAAAAGCGGCGGCTGGTTCTCATGGACGTTCCAGACATTCTTGTAGCGTTCGATCACTTTGCTGCGTCGATTATCGCGCGATCTCGCCCGCACTCTAAAATCGGCAATCTTAACAATTAGCCAACCATGGTCCGTATCACATTGGCGACAAAAGCAAGAGGCGCGATGCGGCTGCAGATGGACGCATGGTCTTCACCACAGCATCACTGCCACTCTCGGTTCCACTGGAATATGGCGGCAACGTGGCCTTGGCCCGTAATTTGCTTTGGCCGGACGCAAGAAAGAAAAGACCGGTGCTTTTCGGCACCGGCCCTGACTGGAGGTCGCTGTTATGGCCACGCTTCTGCGGCGCGGCTCCGTTTCCTGGATGGTCTTACATCCGGTAGGCGATGGTGTCGTTCCAGAAGCGGTCGAGCCGCTGCAGGGCGCGGTTCATCTGCTTGAACTCGTCGGTGTTGATGCCTCCGACCTGTTCGATCGAGCCGACATGGCGCTCATAGAGACCGGCGACCACATCAGCCACTTCATTGCCTTTCGGCGTCAGCGAGACGCGGACCGAACGGCGATCGATGCGTGAGCGCTGGTGGTTGATGAAGCCGAGATCGACCAGCTTCTTCAGATTGTAGGAGACGTTCGAGCCGAGATAGTAGCCACGCGAACGCAGCTCGCCGGCGGTCAGTTCGGAATTGCCGATGTTGAAGAGCAGCAGCGCCTGGATGGCATTGATGTCGGAACGGCCGTTGCGGTCGAATTCGTCCTTGATCACATCAAGCAGACGGCGGTGCAGACGCTCGACCAGCTGCAGCGATTCCATGTACAGAGAACGGATAGCCTCGCGGCGATCGTCGGAAACGTTGGCGGTCTTGGCCGCCGGACGCGAATTGATCATTGTCTTTGCCTCTCGTTTGTCGCCCTGGTGATTTTTTGTTTTTCACCTTGATCGCGACACTATCGAATACTCATAAAATTCGACTTAAACGCTAGGGCTAACAAGAGCTTACCGGTAAGAGGTTTCGGAAGACGCTTAACGAACGGTCACCCGGGCAAGGATGATTAACCTAAAGATTTAGGCAATGATCGCCGGGCGGATTCGAGCGGTCGCCAGGTCGTCAACCCGTACAAGGGCTTAGTGCCGTGCCGGTCGTTTCTGCAGGTAGATGACGACGCGAAAGACGATGTAAAGCAGCGCCACGCAGGCATGCGAGACGATGATCAGGAGACGATGGCCGAAAAGCTCGGGAAAACCAGCATACATGACCGTCTCGGTGACCGCGCATATGAACCAGATCACCGGGCCCCAGGACGCCAGCATCCACAGCCCGGCCGCGGCGAAGGGAAAGAACACGGCGAGCATCACCGCCGCCACCTGCCAATGCACCGGCATGAGATCGAAGCGCCACAGCGAGCCCGGATAGAATCCGATCAGCTTGATCCAGTACAGGATGCCGAACATCAGGCAGTAGCCGGCGATGACGCGCTGGAACCAGGCGAAGATCACCTCGACCGTCGAGGGCTGCAGGACGACGCGTCTCGATGTCACTTCGCTCACAGCCCAAGCTCCCGATCGCCGAGCGGAGCGAAATAGGCCTCGACTTCCGCCTCGCTGACGGCATCGATCTTTGCCGGCCGCCATTGCGGCTTGGAGCCCTTGTCGATGATAGCGGCGCGGATGCCCTCGTAGAAATCGTGGCCAGCCAGCATGCGGTTCAGGATGCGGAACTCCATCCTCATGCAGTCGTCCATCGACAATGTCTGCCCGGCGCTGATCTGCCGCCAGGCGACGCGAAGGCTGGTCGGCGAGCGCATGCGGATCGTCGCCAGCGTCCTGGCCGCGAATTCGTCCTTGCCCGCGCGATCCAGGCTGTCGATGAGGTCCGGCAGCGAGGGTTGGGCGAAATGGCGGGAGATCGCCTCCAGGATGGGCCTGTCGGTCTCCCGCTTGGCCGGAACAAAGAAACCGCGCAGCACCGATTCCGGATCGCCCGTCAGCGCCAGCCGGTCGAGGAAGCTCGGCTGGTCCTCGGCCTTGATGGTGTGGGTGGCCAGCCCCGACCACAGCGCATCGCCATAGCGGATGCGGTTACCGGTCAGCGCCAGGTACATGCCGAATGAACCGCCAAGGTCGGGCAGCAGATGACTGGCGCCGACATCGGGGAAAAAGCCGATGCCGACCTCCGGCATGGCGAACTGGGCATTCTCGGTCATCACCCGGTGTGAACCGTGGAAGGAAATGCCGACCCCACCGCCCATGACGATGCCGTCGATGAGCGCCACATAAGGTTTCTTGAAACGGGCGATGTAGGCGTTGAGCCGATACTCGTCGGCGAAGAACTCGACCGGCGGCTTTCCAGCCCGGCCGGCTTCATAGATGTGCAGGATATCCCCGCCGGCCGAAAACGCCCTGCCCTCTGCCTTGACAACGACGACATCCACGCCGTCGTCCCGCTCCCAGGAGCGCAGGGCCTCGCCCAGCGCCTTGACCATGCGATGGGTGACGGCATTGAGCGCCTGCGGCCGCGTCAGGGTGACGACGCCGGCCCTGCCCAACCTTTCGAAGCGAATTTCGTCGCCTCCACCAAAATCCATCGCCAGAGAATCCTTCCCCGCGCCTGCGGGACTGAAGTGCTAAAGGCGGCGCATGGGTGCGTCAATGGCAGCAGTCTGTCCGCCGCGGTCTTGGCGGCAAGTGGCGGCCGATGCTAGACGTTGGCGGCCATCACGGCAGGCCAAGAGCCGGATAGTGAGCCATGCCGCAGTTTTTGCGCCTTGTCCTTGTTCTGAGTTGCCTGTCTGCGTTGTGGGCAACCAATGTTCCCGCCAGGGCAACCGACCTTGGCGATCTTTACCAATCGCAGACCATCGTCACCGGCCAGGGTGAAGAAAACCGCCAGCTCGGCTTCAAGACTTGCCTCGACAAGGTCCTCGTCCGTGTTTCGGGCGATCAGCGGCTGCTTGCCAGACGCGAAATGGACGCGTTGCGCGACAAGGCCGGCAGCTTTGTCGACAGCTTTCGCTACCATGACCGGCTGGAGGGTATTCCGATCCATGACGAGCAAGGCACGCATGACCGGCCGCATGACCTCACCTGCCTCTACAAGCCTGATGTGATCGACAAGGTGCTGGCATCGCTTGGCAGCAGGCCCTGGCTTGGCGAGCGGCCGACACTCGCCGTCTTCCTCACGACTGAACAGGGCACTCGGCATTTCGTGCTGAGCGCTGAGGAAGGCCACGGCGAAACGATGCGCGAATCCTTCATCAATGCCGCCGGTCCAACGCTGATACATGTCGTCTTTCCGAAGGCTGCGGAGCTTGGCGACCTGGGCGAAGAAGCGTTGCGCGCGGCTGACATGGCAAAGTTGGATCGGCTGGCCAAACAGGCAGGTGGCGACCGAGCGCTCGCCGGCAGCATCGTATGGAGCGATGAGGAGCTAGGCTGGATCGCCGATTGGCGACTGGCCGATCAGGGCAAGACCTGTCGTTGGCAGGTGCGCGGTGTCAGCTTCGACGAGGCGTTCCGCGTCGCGATCCGTGGCGCGGCACAGATCCTTTCGGGCAATGGGCAGCCCTGACCAATAGGCGTGGGGGAAAGCGCCGTGGCAGCTTTGACCCCTGGCACAAACGTGTCGCATTGGTCAGCGCCAAGGGCTCGTGCTAAAAGCCGCCGATCCGGAGTTTTGGCCATGAACAAATTCACCCCAGCAAAACCTGCCGGCGCGCGCAGCGTCGACGACGTCACCGGCAGCCGCCGCCTGCGCCGCATGCGCAAGGCCGACTGGTCGCGCCGGCTCGTGCAGGAGAACAGGCTTTCGGTCGACGACCTGATCTGGCCAATCTTCGTCGTCGAGGGTAGGAATGTCCGCGAACCGATCGCCGCCATGCCCGGCGTCTTCCGCCTGTCGGTCGACCTTGCCGTCAAGGAGGCCGAACGCGCGGCCAAGCTCGGCATCCCGGCTCTTGCCACCTTCCCCAATGTCGATCTCGGCCTGCGCGACCAGACCGGCTCGCACATCCTCGACCCGGAAAACATCATCAACCGCGCCACCCGCGCGATAAAGGAGGCGGTGCCCGAGATCGGCATCATCACCGACGCGGCGCTCGATCCGTTCACCAGCCATGGCCATGACGGCATTCTGCGCGACGGCATCATCGTCAATGACGAAACCGTGGAACAGGTCGCGGCAGCGGCCGTCATCCAGGCGGCTGCCGGCGCCGACATCATCGCGCCATCAGACATGATGGACGGCCGTATCGGTGCCATCCGCGACGCGCTCGACGCCAACGGTTTTCAGGACGTGGCGATCATGTCCTACGCCACCAAATTCGCCTCGGCCTTCTACGGCCCCTATCGCGAAGCAGTCGGCACCGCCGGCCTGCTCAAGGGCGACAAGAAGACCTATTATATCGACCACGCCAATTCGGACGAGGCGGTGCGCGAGGCCGAACAGGACATCGCCGAGGGCGCCGACATGCTGATGGTGAAGCCCGGGCTGCCCTATCTCGACATCATCCGCCGGCTGAAGGACGAATTCCAGATGCCGACCTTCGCCTATCAGGTGTCGGGCGAATATTCGATGATCAAGGCGGCCGGCGCCAATGGCTGGATCGACGGCGAGAAGGCGATGCTGGAATCGCTGCTCGCCTTCAAGCGTGCCGGCTGCGACGGCATCCTGACCTATTTCGCTCCCGAAGTGGCGGAAATGCTGAAAGGGTAGTCTCAAGGTCCCGGGCAAGGCCTTTCAGTAGATGTCACCACTCTTTCGAGCGGTCGGCGGTTCCTTCGAATTCCCGCTGACAAAAACCGGCAGCTGCAGCTAAAATAACCGCGCGGCCGGAGGCGGCCGGCAGCCCGCACCTCGGCCAAGAGGTATGGCTAACGCCTCAGAGGATGCTTCCTGACCCGGTTCCCTGTCGGGGTCGGGCCTCGCCAATGCGGGCACCACATCCGTTTCGTGAAATTTACAGGCGAATGAGTTGATATCGCGGCTGACTCGACGGCCGCCACTGGCCGTCCGAGCCGACCGCTACAACAGTCTGGACATCGCTTGGTGCAAAGGTCTGGATAGATGTCTTTCGATCCGAAAAATACTGCTTGCAATTCACAATCAGTTTGCTAAAAGAAAACCACTTGCAAAATACAACTGGTTACCGAGGAGGTCTTCATGTCCAAGCTTCGCGTCAACGCTTTCAGCCTGTCCCTCGACGGCTACGGCGCCGGGCCCGATCAGAGTCTGGAAAATCCGCTCGGCGTCGGCGGAATGGCCCTGCACAAATGGGCTTTCAGCACCCGCACCTTCCGCAAGATGTTTGGCGAGGAAGGCGGCGAGACAGGCGTCGACGAGGACTTTGCGGCGCGCAGCTTCGAGAACCTCGGCGCCTGGATCCTCGGCCGCAATATGTTCGGCCCGATCCGGGGTGAATGGCCTGACGACAAGTGGAAGGGCTGGTGGGGCGACAATCCGCCCTATCATGTGCCGGTGTTCGTGCTGACCCACCACGAGCGGGCGCCCATCACGATGGAAGGCGGAACAATTTTCCATTTCGTCACCGGCGGGATCCATTCGGCGCTAGAGCGGGCAAAATCAGCGGCCAGCGGCAAGGACGTGCGGGTCGGCGGCGGCGTCTCCACCATCCGGCAATATCTCCAGGAGCGGCTGATCGACGAGATGCACCTGGCAATCTCACCGGTGCTGCTGGGCAAGGGCGAAAACCTTTTTGCCGGCCTCGACATGCCCAACCTTGGTTATCAGTGCACCGAACAGGCGGCAACGGCACTTGCCACACACGTGGTCATCAACAGGGCTTAGTCCGAGACCTTTTGGCGCAGCTCCTTTCTCCCCGTCACTATACCAGGAGAAAGGTCCGGCAGGACAATGAGGGGCGGTGCTGCCGAACGAAGATGATGCTGGCGTAGTCCTGCGAATGGCGGTCTAACCAGTTAGCCCTGCGCCCCTCTCATCCGCCCTTCGGGCACCTTCTCCCCGTGAAACGGGAGACGGAAAGGTTTCTCAATATTTCTCCGGCACGTAAAGTTCGCGCGGCAGGACCTGGCGTTCGTATTCGGGGTTGAAGACGCGCTCCGGCAGGGTGATCTCCTCGTGCGGCACGTCTTCGTACGGCAGCTGCTTCAGCAGATGATCGATGCAGTTCAGGCGCGCGCGCTTCTTGTCGTTGCCCTCGACGATGAACCAGGGCGCTTCGGGGATGTTGGTGCGGGCGAAAGTCTCCTCCTTGGCCTTGGTGTACTGTTCCCAGCGCACACGTGACTGCAGGTCCATCGGCGACAGCTTCCACTGCTTCATCGGATCATGGATGCGCATCAGGAAGCGCATCTGCTGTTCTTCGTCGGTGATCGAGAACCAGTATTTGACCACGGTGATGCCCGAGCGCACCAGCATGCGCTCGAACTCCGGCACGTCATGGAAGAACTCCTCCACCTGCTCGGGGTTGGCAAAACCCATTACCCGTTCGACGCCGGAGCGGTTATACCAGGAGCGGTCGAGCAACACGATCTCGCCGCCTGCCGGCAAATGCGGGACATAGCGCTGGAAATACCATTGCGACTTCTCGCGTTCAGTCGGCGCCGGAAGCGCCACGACGCGGCAGATGCGCGGATTGAGCCGCTGGGTGATGCGCTTGATGACGCCGCCCTTGCCGGCGGAATCGCGGCCCTCGAAAATCACCACCAGTTTCTTCTTGTGATAGGCGACCCAGGATTGCAGCTTGATCAATTCGGACTGCAAGCTGATCAGGTCGCGAAAATATTGCATGCGATCGATCGAAGGCGGATGCGAGTTCTTGTAGATCTTGGCGATCTCCATCGACAGCGCGGGCTCCGACATTTCGAGCTCATAATCTTCGTCAAGCGTGTCGGCGAGCTCGGCTTCGAGCCAGTCCTTGGCAGGGGAATTCTTTTTTAGCTCGGTCATATCAGCTGCTCCGCTTGCAAGCCCTGTCGGTTACCACTGGCGCCCCAATTTCTGGCCAGCGGCCAAGAATGGAAACACCTGAGCCGACTTCAATATAGGCCGGCGGTGACGGTTTTATTGCAGCCCGGGCGCGATTGCCGCCACGGCGGATTCGGCGATGTGTGATCGATCCAATGTCGTTCTACGGCGACAAGCCGGCCGAATTGTCCTACAAATCCGCGGTCGCGTTCCAGGCCTGCCCCTTGGCGGCACGCCCCTTCAACAAAATCGTGAGGATCTGACATGGAATACCGCACCCTTGGCCGTTCGGGCCTGAAGGTTTCGACACTGACGCTTGGCACCATGACCTTCGGCGGCTCCGGGCCCTTCGCCGCGGTCGGCAACAGCGATCTCGCCGAAGCCAAGCGGATGATCGATATGTGCATTGACGCCGGCATCAACCTCATCGACACCGCCAACGTCTATTCGAACGGCCTGTCTGAAGAGATCATAGGCGAAGCGCTCGGCGGCAAGCGCAAGAACGATGTGCTGATCGCGTCCAAGGTGCGGATGCGGATCGGCAAGGGCCCGAACGACGAAGGCCTGTCGCGCCACCATCTGATCCGCGAATGCGAGAGAAGCCTGAAGCGGTTGAAGACCGATGTCATCGACATCTATTTCGTCCACCAGTGGGACGGCCTCACCCCGCTCGAGGAAACCGTTGCCGCGCTCGACACTTTGGTCAGCCAGGGCAAGGTGCGCTACATCGGCTGCTCCAACTATTCGGGCTGGCAGGTGATGAAGGCGCTTTCCATCAGCGACAGCCGCCACCAGCAACGCTTCGTCACCCAGCAGATCCACTACACGCTGGAAGCGCGCGAGGCCGAGTACGAGCTGCTGCCGATCTCGGTCGACCAGGGGCTGGGCGTGCTGGTCTGGAGCCCGCTCGCCGGCGGCCTGCTGTCGGGCAAATACCGCCGCGACAGCCCGACCGCCCGCCAGCTCGCCGGCTGGTCCGAGCCGCCGATCCGCGACGAGGACCGGCTGTGGCGGATCGTCGATCTGCTGGTCGACATTGGCAAGGATCGTGGTGTGTCGGCGGCGCAGGTGGCGCTTGCCTGGCTGCTCGGCCGCCCTGCCGTCTCGTCGCTGGTGATCGGCGCGCGCAACGACGTCCAGCTGAAGGACAATCTCGCGGCCGCCGCCCTGGAGCTCGGCGCCGAGGAACGCCAGCGCCTCGACGCCGTTAGCCGGCCGCCCCTGCTCTACCCCTACTGGCACCAGCAACTGACGGCGAAGGATCGCTTCGGCCCCGCCGACATGGTTCTCGACCGCAGCGACATCTGATCAGCGGCGTCGGGCCGAGCACAAGAGCTAGGTCCCGATGAACCGCCAGAGCTCGGGATCGGGTTCGATCTGGCCGCTGAGCACGAAATATTTGTAGAGGACGAGCAGGGAGATCGCCTGCTCGTCCCGTTCATTGGAAAATTTGCGGCAATAGGCATTGGCCGCGGCGATGATGCGCTCCGCCGCGGCCGGATGCTGCTCGAAATAATCTATCTTTTCACGGAGATCGGAGAAGTCCGGGTCGAGCGGCGCATAGTGGACACTGGCCTCGAGCTGGCTCTCGCCAAACCATGTTTCGTAGGTCGGCGGCGGCATCAGACAGAGCGAGTTGGAATTCATGATCCATTTGAGGTTGGTCGCCACGTCATTGCCCTCCAACGAGACGATGTAGCGATAGCGCAGATGCTGGCTGATGCTGAGGAAAGGCTTGCTGTACTCAGCCGGTGCACTGCGCTTGTGCGAACCGACGTCGCAGAACGGCAAGCCGCGCGCGACATCCAGGAACCGTGTCCTGATCGGATTGTTGAGGTCGCCGCGCCAGACCACGACCGGGCGTTGTCGGCGAAGGCGACGGTGTCGACGGGCATGTGGAAGTGGCGAAACTTGTTGAACTTCATAACGACAGCGTTGCCGTTGTCGACGCTGATCGGCCGATCCTTGACGAGCGTCGGCAGCTTGGGCACGCCTTTGACGTCGCCGAACTTCAGGTCGATGAGCAATGACGGATCGAAATAGCGGGCAAATTCCTTCAGGTCGTAATAATACATGCTCGGTTCAAAAGGCATCTTGTCGATGCGCACGGCATCCGGGCTTGGCGTAAAATCGTTCTGCAGCTTGTTGTAGTGATTCAGCCGTCGGCGCACGGCTTCATTCGAGAGCCTGGCCTGTTCCAGGCGGCCCGCCAACCGTCGTCGAAGATCGCCTGGGGTGCGATATCGCGCATGACGTTTCGCGCGTAGTAGAAGACCCTTGCCGTCGTCCGTTGTATGGTGGCCATCGCTCTCGTAGTCTAAAACAAGCGCCACTAAACAGACAACAGCCGGGATGATTCCCGCAGCGTTGCGCATCGTTAGTGCACGCATTCCGGCAGTGCCCGGACACGTGATGGCCGGCCTCGACGAGACGCGCCGGGGATGCCGCGGCAACTACAGCATGTCGCGGCGAACAGGATTCGCCCGACCTGCTGTAAGCTTCTGATTTTATGCATGTCGTTATCCCGGAACCGAGGACACTTCCGGGCGACATGCATTAGCCCGTTATGTAGCGCCACACCTCGGCATCAGGTTTGATCTGGCCAGAGAGCACGAAGTATTTGTAGAGTACCAGCAGGGAGATCGCCTGTTCGGTCCGCTCCTCGTCGAATGTCCGGCAATAGGCGTTCGCGGCGGCGATGATGCGCTCTGCCTTGGCCGGGTGCCGCTCGAAATAGGCGACGTTTTCGGCAAGATTGGAGAAGTCTGCCTCTAGCGGCACATAGTGGACATTGGCTTCGAGCTGTCGTTCGGCAAACCATGTCTCGTAGGTTGGCGGCGGCATCAGGCAAAGCGACTTCGAGTTCATGATCCATTTGAGGTTGGTCGCCACATCATTACCCTCGAGCGAGACGATGTAGCGATAGCGCTGGTGCTGGCTGATGCTGAGAAAAGGCTTGGCGTATTCCGCAGGCGCGTTCGGCTTGTGCGAACCGACATCACAGAACGGCAGGTCGCGCACCGCTTTCAGGAATCTTGTCCTGATCGGATTGTTGAGATCGCCGCGCCAGACCACGGCCGGCAGCTTGTCGGCGAACGAGATGGCGTCAGCCGGCATGTGGAAGTGGCGAAACTTGTCCAGCTTCATGATGATCGCATTCTTGTCGTCGTCACGAATCGGCCGATCCTTGACGATCGTCGGCACCTTCGGCACACGCCTGACGTCGCCGTATTCCAGGTCGATGAGCAAATCCGGATCGAAGTAGCGGGCGAATTCCTTCAGGTCATAATAGTACATGGTCGGCGTGAAGGGCAGCTTGCTGATGCGCTTGGCATTGGCGCTTGGCGCGAAACCTTCCTGCAGCTTGTTGTAGTAATTCAACCGCTGGCGCGCCGCCCCACCGGAAAGCCGGGCCCTTTCGAGACGGCCGGCCAGCCTGGCGCGAAACAGCGCTTGCGGAGCCAGGTCGCGCGCGACGTTTCGCGCATAATAAAAAACTTTTGCTGCGGTCCGCGAAATTGTGGCCATCGGTCACTTGATCAAAACAAACAGGCAGCTCTCAATTCATTGGCGCCCCGGGTTTCCTACATCATTGTGGCGCCCATCTGGCAAGCCCCGCATCTCTTCGACACCAGCGTCCACGCATTGTCGCTTCGGCTGTTGTGTTTGACGGCTAATGCTCCTAGGCAGGTCCAGGGCCGCAAGGCAGTGACAAAAGGAGCCGATATGGCGCGAGCACCAAACTACGATCAGGAACGCAAGGAGCGCGACCGCCAGAAGGCGGCCAAGAAGGCTGAAAAACTGGCGGCCAAGGTTGCCGCGCGCGAGCGTTCGAAGCCTGAGACCGAGACGGAGAACGAAACCGAGGAATAACGGCATGCGGCCCGCGAATGCGGGCCGTGCCTCAATCCGAATTGTCGGTATCAGCCTATGTCAGGCTGGCGCCTTGTCGCTGATGAAAACATCCACCTCCCGCGCCGCGGCGATGAAAGCGCGTCGGGCATTCATCGCCGGCTTGTCGCCGGCGAGTGCGTCGTGGCAGGCCTGCAGCGCCGCACGATGCTTGGCGCTGCGCTTGCCCGGCCAACTGTTGAGGAGGTAATCGGAAGCCTCCCTTGCCGAACGCAAGAGCTGAGTGCTTCCCGCCGTGACGGATTTGACGGTCACGGGTGTTTCAAAGCGATTGTTTTCCATCGCCGCTCTTACGCCATCGGCTTGCATGAAGCGAGGCTGAAAGTGCGCTTCGCGTCGGATGCCGCCTGTTTTCCGGCGAGCGGGCTGCCGCGCATAGGCCGTACTAAGCGGCAACGACGGCAAATCCCCTCGCGCGAAGGCCACGTCGGTCGTTGGCAAGCGACGTCACCAGCCGGTCGCGGCTGCCGACGATGTGGGCCGACAGGCGCCGCGCGGCTTCATCGGCCTGAGCAAGGCGTGTAGCGGCTAGGATGGCGCGATGCTCGAGCCAGGCACGGCCAAGGGCCGTTTCGTCACGCACTTCCAGCCAGCGGGCGCGCGACAGGCGCGTCATGGCGTCACGAACCGCCCGGAACAGGAATTCGTTGCCGGAGAGCCGCGCCAGTTCGATGTGAAAATCCATGCCGACACGATGCCATTCCTCGCGCGGGGTGTTTTCGTCGCAGGAATCGAGCATCGCCTCGATGACATCGATGGCGCTCTTGTCCGCTTGCCCGCATGTCAGCCGCAGCGCCGCGACCTCGACCGCCTCGCGATAGACCGCAATCTGCTCGAGCTCGGCCAGGTTGATTGGCGAGACCGTCCAGCCGCGCCCGTCCCTGCCGACCAGCCCCTCGGTCTCCAGCCGCAGAAGTGCCGCCCTGACCGGCGTGCGCGAGGCGCCGAAACGGCCTTCGATCCAGCGTTCGGTCAGCCGCTCTCCCGGCCCGATCTCGAGCGCCAGGATCATCTCGCGAAGCTGCCGTTCGACATTCTGCATCTGCGACATCGCGCACCCTTTCCGAAGCCGCATTGACAGTGACCGGCTTGAAGTTCATGACGGATACCAGATTGGTATCCCAAAATGGTATCCGCAACAAGCACTGATACCGGGCAGGCAGGACATGACGCAGGAAGACACGCGGCAAAGCGGCTACAACATCCATTGGCGGCGCAATCTCGCCGTCTGTTTCGCGGGGTCGTTCAGCACGCTCATCGCCATGACCCTGCTCCTGCCCTTCTTGCCGCTCTACGTCGAACAGCTCGGCGCACAGGGTCATGCCGCCATCGTACAATGGTCCGGCATCGCCTATGGCGCCACCTTCTTCGCCGCGGCGATGGTCGCGCCGTTGTGGGGACGCCTGGGCGACCGCTACGGCCGCAAGGTGATGCTGGTGCGCGCCTCCTTCGGCATGGCGATCTGCATGTCGCTGACGGGCATGGTCGAGACGGTCTGGCAGTTGGTGCTGCTGCGCCTGCTGATCGGCTTCGCCGGCGGCTATTCCTCGGGTTCAACCATATTGGTGGCCATGCAGACGCCGAAGGAGCGCTCCGGCTGGGCGCTTGGCGTCCTGTCGGCGGGCATCACGGCGGGCTCGCTGGTCGGCCCGCTGCTCGGCGGCGTGCTGCCGCCGGTGATCGGGATTCGCGCCACCTTCCTCTTGTCGGGCGGGGTGATCTTCCTCGCCTTCCTGGCGACGACCTTCCTCATCAAGGAGAGTCCGCGCCCGAGCCCGAGGGCTGCCAAAGCCGCGTCGGCGACAAAACCGAAAAGCGGCTGGTCGCAGATCCCGGACAAGCGCCCGGTCGTGGCCATGCTGACCACCGGCATGCTGCTCGCCTTCGCCACGATGTCGATCGAGCCGATCATCACTGTCTATGTGCAGCAGCTCATCGAGGACCAGAACCGGGTGACGCTCGTCGCCGGCGTGGTAATGTCGGCGGCCGCCCTCGGCACCATCTTGTCGGCGTCCTGGCTCGGCAAGCTCGCAGACCGGATCGGGCACTGGAACGTTGTCGTGGGAGCGCTGGCTGTCTCGGCGCTGTTGCTCATCCCGCAGGCTTTTGTCACCAACAGCTGGCAGCTTATCGGCCTGCGTTTCCTGATGGGCCTGGCGCTGGGCGGCCTCCTGCCCTGCATCACCAGTGTCATCAGGCACAACATCCCCGACGGCGTCGGCGGCAACGTGCTTGGCCTTGCGATCTCGGCGCAGTATGTCGGGCAGGTCGCGGGGCCGCTGGCCGGCGGTTTCGTCGGCGGCCATTTCGGAATGCCGGCGGTGTTTCTCGGCACGTCGGTGCTGATGGCGCTCGGTGCCGCCTACAACTGGATCGTCCAGTCGCGGCGGACGCGGCATATGGCGCTGGAAGCGGGCAAGCCCTGAGCTTGCCTGGCCTGCAAAAGAAGGAGCACGCCGACCATGAACCTCGCCAATCCAAACGGCAGCCGGCTTCTCGTGCTTGCCGGCGGCCTCGTCGGCGCGGCGGGGGTGGCGCTTTCGGCAGCTGCCGCGCATCGCGGCGGCGCCTTCACCGGCACGGCCGCGTCATTCCTCCTGATGCATGCGCCGGTCTTTCTCGCCATTGGTCTTATCGGAGCAAACCGCTGGCTGCGCATCGCAAGCCTCGTTCTGCTCGCCGGGCTGCTGCTCTTCGCGGGTGATCTTCTCGCGCGCGATTTCTGGGGCTCAAGGCTGTTTCCGATGGCGGCGCCGATCGGCGGCACCCTGCTCATTGCAGGCTGGCTGGCGATAGCGATCTCGGCCATGGCGCGTCCACGACCCTGAGATGATTGCTTGAGGTCAATCCCGGCGACGTTCCGGGCGGATCCAAGGAGCACGGCCCTCAACAGCGGGTTTCACCCGGCGTCGCGCCCCCGGTCGTTCGATGGCCGGTGCGATGCCCCAGTAGTTGCGGTAGATATCTTCGAACAGATGCTTGATGGGATGCATGACTCATCCTGCTTGTCTTTGAATCGATCCAATCATTGGGCGCGAAAAGAGCCGGTTGATCAGCTCCGCTTGCGCGCCACCAAGAAGCGCAGATCGCGAATCCATGGGCCCGCCTCACCACGATGCCTGGCCTTGCTGGTGGCTGACCCGATATTCCAGTCGTTGCGATAGATGTCGGCGAACAGGTAGTTGACGGGATGCATGGCGCTCCTCCCTTTGCCGGTTCAGCAGAACAAGCTGCCACTTGGATCGATTCAAACGTAGGACTGGAACCGGCGTGGGTCAAGCAAAATTTGAATCGATCCAACGAAAGTGCTAGATGCGGCGGAGGAACGTGCTACATGGATGTCAGGAGGCACGCGCAAATGGCGTCACTCACCGCAGGCAATCGACGACCCGTCCGACTGGCCGATATCGCAAAGGCCGCCGGTGTTTCGCACGGCACCGCGTCCAATGTATTCAGCCGCCCCGAGATCGTGCGCGAGGAAGTTCGCGACCGGGTTCGCGCCGCAGCCGAGGCAATGGGTTATGGCGGACCCGATCCAAAGGGAAGGCTGCTGCGGGCCGGCAAGGTCAACGCCATCGGCGTGGCCACCGCCGAGCCCCTCTCCTATTTCTTCGACGATCCGTTTGCGCGCGTTATGATGGCAGGCATCTCGCAGGCTTGCGATGCGACGGGAGCCGGCATTTCCCTGGTCTCGGCCGCCAACAACGAGCAGCTTGCTTGGAACATCCAGAGCGCCCTGGTCGACGGCTTCATCGTCTTCTGCATCGAAGGCGGCTCGCGCCTGGTGGAGTTGGCACGCGAGCGCAAGCTTCCCTTCGTCGCGCTCGACCTCGATTCCGAGGACGGGTCGGTCGCCGCGATCGGTGTCGACAACATCGCCGGCGCCGGCATGGCGGCCCGCCATCTCACCGATCTCGGACATCGCCGCTTCGCCGTTCTGGCCCTGCCCTTCGTCGACAACAGGACAGGCCTTGTTTCGGCCGAACAGGTCCGGGCGGCAACCTATGCAGGGACGCGCGACCGCCTCACCGGCTATCTCCGGGAACTTTCGCGGGTTGGCGTCGATACATCCAAAGTACCCGTCTACGAGACCGCCAACGACGTGGCGAGCACGAAGGCAGGGCTCGAAGCCATCTTCGCCTCCGACGCACCGCCCACCGCCATCCTGGCCATGTCGGACAGAATAGCCCTGGTGGCGCTCGAATGGCTGAGCGCACGCGGGCTCAACGTGCCTGACGATGTTTCCGTCGTCGGGTTCGACGGTGTTCCGGAAGCAGCGGTGTCCGAGCCGCCATTGACCACGATCGCGCAGCCGATTGCCGAGATGGGCCGCCTCGCCGTCAGGGCGATCCTGGAGAGCGACGCGCCGGTCAGCCGGCAGCAACTGCCGGTCGAACTGATCGTGCGGGGCTCGTCGGGTCCGCCCCGCGGTTGAGCCGCACGCCCGAACCGACTACCGATTGGCTCTTGCCATGGCAGAGAGGCCCAAAGGCGCACGAACCGGCGCGGGATCCTTTTGGGCCGTGCGGGCCTTGCCCGAACCGCCGATGGCCGACAGCCATTCGAGATAGAAGGCGAGCGCGAACTGCATGGCAATGCCGGCCGATATTAGCAGGCTGTCATAGACGAACCCGCCCGGATTGATCACCTTCATCACCTGAGCGACCATGGCGATCACCGTGCCCGCGATGAAGACCGGCAGCGATCGTTTGCCCAGTATCGCCAACGGATGATCGGGGCTGGTGCGCAACAGGCCGGACAGCGCCGGCAGGGCGACGACGAGATAGCTGACCGCCAGGATGTGCAACAGCCGCGGCAGCGACAGGAAGGTCTTGTCGAAGCCGCCGATCACCACCGGCAGGTTGAACCACGTTATATGTCCCCAGAGCGGGCTATGCACCCACACCAGCGCCGCCAGCACATAGGCGGCGGCCGCGCCGATCAGCCAGCGGTTGACCGGAATGACACCGCCGCGCCTGACATGCAGCATGGCGGCAAGGCCGATGTTGAACAGGAACTGCCAGGACAGCGGATTGAGGAACCAGAAACCGGGCTCGGGATAATTGGGCGGCGCGATCTGCCAGATTCCGGCAACGAGCCACAGCATGCCGGACAGGAGAAGGGCCGCGACGGGCCTGTAGCTGACAAACAGCACGAAGGCCGGCGCCATCAAAAGCAGCGCGGCATAGACCGGCAGGATGTTGTTGTAGCCGAGCTGGTGGCCAAGCGTGACGATGCCGACCAGCACTTGCGGCGTGTCCTTCATCAGCGGCTCGATATTGATGAGCTTCAGCAGTTCCGGCCGCTTGGCAAACACCGCCACGGCGCAGAACAGGGCCATCACCACCATCGTCGTGACGATATGGGCGACGTAGAGCACGCCCGCCCGCCGCCACATCTTCAAGGTCGCCAGAAGCCGGCCTCCCGGCCGGAATTTCGTGCCGTAGGCGAGCGCGACCGAGATGCCGGAAATCAGCACGAACGCTTCGGCCGCATCAGAAAAACCGAAATTCTTGTAGGTCAGGGCCTCGAAAGCCGTGCCCGGCACATGGTCGATGAAGATCGTGAGCAGGGCCAGCGCGCGCAGTACATCGATACGCGTGTCGCGTTCCAAGATACGCGAATTGCGATCTGGGATACGCAACTCGCGATCTGGGACACGCGAATCGCGATCTGGGATACGCGAATCGCGATCTGGCGAAATAGGGGTGGTCATCGACAAAAGGCCTCAAAGCTGGTTGTTCATGTCCAGCAATGCGACCCCCGACGCACCGCTTCGATTCCTCCCACAGGGAGTGTATCGGCGCAGAAACGGGCTGGAATGCGCCTGGTTCAATCAACTTTCGCGGAGCATGAAAATATTGCGTTTTGAAGCCGGCAAATTGAGCGAAACCTCATATAATCAACGGGATGCGATATGATTGGCGCCAGTGTCGAAAATGGTCCGCCGATGCTGGACCTGGCCTTTCCCTATCGTCTCCTCGGCGCCGGCGGAGGCGGCCGTGAATGCCTGTTCCTGCTGCATGGATCGGGTGTCGACGAGACAAGCATGGTGGCGCTGGCGAGACGCATGGCACCAGATGCCGCACTGGTCGCGGTGCGTGGCCGTATCCCCCAGGAGGACGGTTTTCGCTGGTTCGAGCGAATCTCGCCGACGCGCTTCGACCAGGAAAGCATCCGTGTCGAAACCGCCACGTTCGCGGCATTCGCAAGAGAAGCCGCCGCGCGCCACGGGCTTGATCTCGATCACGCGACATTCCTTGGCTATTCGAACGGCGCCAATCTGGTTTCAAGCCTGATGCTGCTCCATCCCGGCATGGTCCGGAGCGCCGCGCTGCTGAGGCCAATGCCTGTGCTCGACAAGGTCCCGGCGACGGACCTTGCGGGAACACGGACATTGATCATTGCCGGAGCCGCCGACGAGACCTACGGGCCTTTCGCGCCGGCGCTGGTGACGCTGCTCAGCCGGCACGGCACGGAAATCGACGCCCGGATTGTTCCATCGGGCCACGAAATCGGCAACCCGGACGCCGCGATCGTCGGCCGATGGCTGGCGGAATCGGTGGCGGCTGCGCAGGAAGGGTCCATCGGACGCACAAGTTGAAGAATAGCGTTTATCTACGGCCTTGGGCTGCCTCCAGCTTCCATTGTCCACAGCGGCGACATATCACTGTTACAGATTGCCTATCGAGATACTGTTCACTGAGGGGAGGTCTGCATGGCCGACAAGAACAGCATCACTTTGCTCGACGACACTTCGACATTGCCGGCAATCGTAGCCAATCCGTCCGACATCGCCAGAATCGAAAGCACGATCGACGTCAGAGACCGTGCCGGCATTTCTGTCTATGGCGACCGTGCCCAGCAGGCAGTCAGCGACTATGCCGACAAGATATTGTCCCAGTTGCGCAACCGAGACCTCGGCGATACCGGCGACCTCCTGACCGACATCATCATGAAGGCCAAGAATCTCGATCCGGCCTCGCTCAAGGACCAGGGTTTCCTCAGCGGCCTGTTCTCCTCGTTCAAGGAGCGGCTCGAGCGCTTCAAGGAGAAGTACGAGGACGTGGCGGGACAGATCGATCGCATCGGCCTCGAACTCGACCGTCACAAGGACACGCTGCGGCGCGACATTGCCGTGCTCGACGAGCTCCATGAGCAGACAAAGGGCTCCATCCTCAAGCTCGATGCCTATGTGCAGGCCGGCAAGAAATTCGTCGATGACTACCGCGGCAACGAGTTGCCGAAGTTGAAGGCCGCGGCGGATGCCGCTAGCGGCGACACTGGAGGCACGCTGGAGGCGCAAACCTATCAGGACGCCGTGCAGGCGCTCGACCGCCTGGAAAAGCGCATCTTCTACCTGGTGCAGGCGCGCCAGCTCGGCATCCAGCAATTGCCGCAGATTCGCATCGTCCAGTCGGGCGACGAGACGCTGATCGAGAATTTGCAAGCGACCTCGGCGCTGACCGTGCCGGCATGGAAGCAGAAGATGGTGATCCTGCTTGGGCTGACCAACCAGAAGTCGGCGCTCGAGCTGCAAAAGACGGTGACCGACGCAACCAACGAGATGATCCGCCAGACGTCGAAAATGATGAAGGACCAGGCGATTTCGGTCGAGGAACAGGCGCAGCGCGGCATCGTTGACGTCGAGACGCTGGCGCAGGCCAATCGCGATCTCATCGACACGGTACAAGGCGTTCTGAAAGTCCAGCAGGAGGGCCGCCAGAAGCGGGCCGAAGCCGAAAAACAGATGGACCAGATGACGATCGACTTGAAGAAAGCACTGACCCAGTCCTGATCGGAACCGCCATGCCGAAGACGCTGACGTCCGTTCTGCTGCTCGCCTTCGCGGTGTTTTTGACGGCCTGCAATTCCAGCCAAGTCAAATTCTCGATCGTCTCCGGCTCCGAGAATACGGTGCTGGAGCCGATCGTCCAGGAATTCTGCGCCAAGCAAGGCGCGACCTGCACCATTTCCTATCAAGGCTCGCTCGACATCGGGCTCGGACTGCAAAAGCCTGGCGGCCTCGACCAGGACGCGGTTTGGCCGGCCTCCAGCGTCTGGGTCGACCTGTTCGACAGCGGCCGCAAGGTGCGCAACCTGACGTCGATCGCGCAGATGCCGGTCATTCTGGGCGTGCGCAAATCCAAGGCCACCGAACTCGGCTGGGTCGGCAAGCCGGTGTTCATGAAGGACATCCTGGCCGCGGTGAAGGACGGCAAGCTGAAATTCCTGATGACGTCGGCGACGCAGTCCAATTCGGGCGCCAGCGCCTATCTCGCCATGCTGTCCAGCGCGCTCGGCGGCAAGCAGGTGATCGAGCCGGGCGACCTCGACAATCCCGCCGTGCACGATACGGTAAGTGCCTTGCTGCAAGGCGTCGAGCGCTCGTCCGGTTCGTCGGGCTGGCTCGCCGATCTCTACGTCGACAGCGCCGGCAAGGACACCGTCTATGACGCGATGTGGAACTACGAGGCGACGCTGAAGGAGACCAACGACAAGCTCAAGCAGATGGGCAACGAGCCGCTATACGCCGTCTATCCGGCCGACGGCGTCGCTGTCGGCGACTCGCCGCTCGGCTTCATCGATCATGGACGCGGAGCCGATGTCGAAAAATTCTTCACCGACCTCCTCGCCTATCTGCAGTCGGACGCGGCGCGCAAACGCATCGCCGATACCGGCCGGCGGCTGCCGCTCGGCGGCGCGGCCATCCCGGCCACCGCCGAGCCGGATTGGAATTTTGATCCCGGCAAGCTGGTGACATCGATCCGCATGCCGGAGCCGGCGGTGATCCGCAAGGCGCTCGACCTCTATCAGGAGGCCTTGCGCAAGCCTTCGCTGACGGCGCTGTGCTTCGACTTCTCCGGCTCGATGGAAGACCAGGGCGAGAAACAGTTGCAGGCGGCCGCGCAATTCCTGTTCACGCCGGAAAAGGCAAGCGAGGTGCTGGTGCAATGGACGCCGTCCGACCGCATCTTCGTGCTGCCTTTCGACGCCGTCGTGCGCGACACATTCGAGGCGAAGGGCGATGCGGCGGGCCAGAGCGAGCTGCTGACGGACGTTGCCCAGCAACGCGCCGGCGGCGGCACCGATATGTATGCCTGTGCCGACCAGGCCCTGCGGAAGATCGTTGCCACGGCGGACCTTTCGAAATACCTCCCGGCCATCGTCATCATGACCGACGGCCGCACCGATGGCGGCGCGGACCTGTTTCTCGCACGCTGGCGCAACGCCCCCGTGCGCGTGCCGGTCTTCGGCGTCACCTTCGGCGACGCCGACAAGAGCCAGCTCGACAGTCTCGCCAAGGCGACGTCGGCACGGGTCTTCGACGGCAGCGGCGATCTGGCCGGCGCCTTCCGCGCCGCCCGCGGCTACAATTAGAGCCTGCCGGGATGCGCGGCTTGTTCGGCAATGACTGGAACTGGATCGCGGCGGGCGTGATCTCGGCGGCGCTTCTTGTCGGCTTGGGTGTTCTGACCCAGTTCCCGTTTCTGGTGTCGGCGATCATCGCTGCCCTCGTCTTTGCCGGGCTGGTGTTTGTCCTGGCGCCGCGACAGCTTTTCGAAGGGCTCGACCTCAGCACGCTCAGCGGCAGCAAAGTGGCCTTCGCCCGCGAACTTCTGGCGCAAGCGCAGCCAGCCGCGGACCGGCTGTCGGCAGCGGCCGGTTCGATCACCGACAAGGACATGAAGGCCAAGGTGAAGAACCTGTCCGACATCGCCGCCGACGTGATTTCCAAAGTCGAGACGAAGCCGGAAACCGCGCCCTCGGTGCGGCGTTTCCTCACCTACTACGTGCCGCAGGCGGCGGAAGTGGCGGAAGGTTACGCGACGCTGGCGAACCGGCGTGCACCCAGCCAGGTCCGGCTCGCCAATGTCGGCGCCGTCATCACCAAGCTGCAGGACGCGTTTGTGCATTATGCCGACAGCCTGGCCGATAGCGAACTCGGCACGCTCGACGTCGACCTGCGACTCATTCAGGAGTCGCTGAACGAGGATATCGGACGCTGATGGCCATTTCGCGCCGCGCTTTCGGACTGGGTCTGCTGGGTGTCGCCGCTGCCGGCACCGGCGGCTATTTGACGCTGAAGGATCGTCCCGAGTTTCGTGGCTATCTTGGCAACAAAGCGCATCTGTTCGGCTTCATCGGCGGCGAGAAGCAGGCATTCCTGGCCGATCTGGACGTCGTGCATGCGCTTGGCGGCTACGGGCTGGAACTCGATGCGCGTGTCGCCGGTTCGGTTGAGATGGTGCGCGAGCCGGCATTGCTCACCCAAAAACCGCAATTCCTGTGGCCCTCTTCCTCGATCATGGTCGATCTCGCGCGCAAGAACGGCGTCTCGATCCGCAACGACCAGGTGGTGCTCAACTCGCCGATCGTCGTCTACACCTGGGGACCGGTGGTCGAAGGGCTGAAGAAGAGCGGGCTAGTCACGGTCGCCGCCAAGGGCGGCTACAACCAGCTCGATCTCAAGGCCTTGCTCGATGCCGTCCTGGCCGGCAAGAACTGGGCCGATCTCGGCATTGACGAGCTTTATGGCCGCGCCCGTATCGTCTCCACCGATCCCAACCGCTCCAACTCCGGTTTCATGTTCGCCGGCCTGGTGCTCAGCCTGATGAGCGGCGACGTGGCGACCCAGGAACTGCTTGCCCAGCACGGCGACCAGGCCAAGGCGATCTTCCGCGGCATGGGGCTGAAGTCGTCCTCGTCGGGAAAGCTGTTCGACCAGTACATCGCCGGCGGTCTCGGCGCCGAGCCGATGGTGGTGGGTTATGAGAACCAACTGGTGGAATGGGCGCTCGCCGATCCCGCGCGCTGGCAAAGGGTGCAGGCCGGCATGGGCGCCAAGCCCGAGATTCTCTACCCCAGGCCAACCGTCTATTCGGCGCATCCGCTGATCGTCGTCGATCCCTCGGTCGACAGGCTGCTGGAAGCGCTGACCAGCCCAAAGCTGCAAGAGCTTGCCTGGTCGAAACACGGTTTTCGCGGGCCGCTCGGCACGGTCAGCGGCGGCGCCGGTGCCGCGATCGCCGGCGTGCGGCCGGCGGAAATCGAGGCGGTGCTGCCGATGCCCTCCGCCGACGTGATGCTGGCGCTGCTGTCGGGGTTGGAAGGCTGATCTACCCTCTTCCCATTCTGTTCCATGCATCGAGGCCGGCGATCTTATAGGCCTCGGCCAGGGTTGGATAGTTGAAGGTGTTGTTGACGAAGAAGTCGACCGTGCCGCCGAGATTGATCACCGCCTGGCCGATATGAATGAGTTCGGTGGCGCCCTCACCGACAATGTGCGCGCCGAGCAGGCGCCGCGACTCGATCGAGAACAACAGCTTCAGGAAGCCGGTGTCGACGCCCATGATGTGGCCGCGCGACGTCTCACGGAAGCGCGCGACGCCAACCTCATAGGCGCCGCCGCTTTGGCGTACCTGTTCCTCGGACTGGCCGACCGTAGATATCTCCGGCACCGCATAGATGCCGTAGGGAAAGGTCTCCGGCGGCGCCGGCAGGGTCACGCCAAAGGCATGGCAGGCGGCCACCCTGCCCTGCTCCATGGAGGTCGAGGCGAGACTCGGAAAACCGATGACGTCGCCGGCCGCGTAGATGTTGGGCACGCTGGTTTGAAATGTCCGCGGATCGACCTTGATGCGGCCCCGCGAGTCGGCTTCGATACCAACCACATCGAGGCCGAGGCTGCCGACATTGCCGGTGCGTCCGGCGGCGTAGAGCACGACCTCGGAGCGGATGGTGCGGCCGTCGGCCAGTTCCACCTCGGCGGCATCCGGCTTGGAGCGGATTTCCTTGACCGCGCTGCCCAATCTTATCGTCATGCCGCGGTCGCGCATCTGGTGGATGAAATCGTCGACGATCTCCCGGTCGACGAAATCGAGGATGGAGTTGCGCGGCTCGACCAGCGTCACCGGTACGTCGAGCGCGGAAAAGATCGTGGCGTATTCGACGCCGATGACCCCGGCGCCGATCACCGTCAGCGTGCGTGGCAGGCGGTCGAGTTCAAGCATCTCGTCGCTGTCGAAGACACGGGTCTTGTCGAAGGGCACGTCGGCCGGCCGATGCGGCCTGGTGCCGACGGCGATCAGTGCGTTGGCGAAACCGACTTCGCTGTAGTCGCCACTGTCCGATGTCAGGCTGACCTTGTTGGGGCCGAGAAATTTCACCGCCGCGCGCGCGCTTTTGACCGTGTTGCGCATGAACTGGTGTTGCAGCACCTCGACCTCGTGGTCGAGCGTCTTGTGCAGGCGCTCGATCAGGTCGCCGACCGAGATGTCCTGCTTGACCCGATAGCCGCGTCCATAGAAGCCGCGCTCGCGCCAGCCCGAGAGGTTGAGCACAGTTTCGCGCAGCGTTTTCGATGGGATGGTGCCGGTATGCACAGAGACGCCACCAAGACGCCGGCCCCGGTCGACCACCAGCACCGATTTGCCGAGTTTGGCCGATTGCACCGCCGCGCGGCGGCCCGAGGGGCCGCTGCCGATGACCAGCATGTCGTAGTCCATATCACCCCGTCCCCTCGGCGTCTTGTTGCGCCGCAGCAAGCTAACGCCATCCACGCTGCAAATTCAACCGGTTCAGACCGTCAGCCCGTTCTACCCTGCCCGGTGCGCGGCGAAACGGTCCGATCTTGATTCCACCACCAGCCTTCACCATTTCTGATGAGGTGGGCCCAGGCTAAGCAGGCCCCTGTTACGAGGAAATGACATGGACGCTCGCGTTCTCGATGGCGAAATCATCAACACCCGGCTTGACGATGTCAGGGCTTATGAAGGTGTGCGCACAAGGCGCATCCTGGCCTTCGTGCTCGACTATATCATCGTCGCCCTGCTCACCATTCCGTTCGCCATCCTGGTGTTCTTCCTCGGGCTTTTGACCCTCGGTCTTGGCTGGATGCTATTTGGCGTCCTGGTGCCGGCAGTCGCCATCCTCTACATCTGGAACACACTTGGCAGCGCCGACCAGGCTACTACGGGCATGAAGATGATGGGCATCCGCCTCGACCGTCTCGACGGCAGGCCGATCGACGGCCTCACGGCGGTCGTCCATTCCGTGCTGTTCTGGGCCGGCAACGTCATCCTGTCGCCGCTGGTCCTGCTGGTGACCCTGTTCTCCGACCGCAAGCGCACGCTGCACGATCTTTTGCTCGGCACGGCCGTCAGCCGCACTGGCCGCTAAAACCGACCCTCAAGAGAAACCGCAGCCCCTTGAGCGCAAATGTGAAGGTGTTCAGTCAACCGCACCTTCACTATCCTATTGAATTTTTCGCCGCCGGAGCCAAAGGTAGAGCGATTCGAAGGAGTGTTTTCAAGGCTCGATGACGCAGCACCCGACCCAGTCGCCGCAGTTTTTCCTAACCGCGCCGTCGCCGTGCCCCTACCTCGAGGGCCAGTTCGAGCGCAAGGTGTTCACGCATCTGGTCGGCGACAAGGCCTCGGAGATGAACGACCTGCTCACGCAAGGCGGCTTCCGGCGCTCGCAGAACATCGCCTACAGGCCAGCCTGCGAGACCTGCCGTGCCTGTGTATCCGTGCGTATCCTGGCCCAGGAGTTTACCGCCAGCCGCAACATGAAGCGCGTGCTGCAGCACAATTCCGACCTCGTCGGCGCCATGCACAATGCCGAGCCCTCGACCGAACAATATTCGCTGTTCCGCGGCTATCTCGATGCCCGCCATCGCCGCGGCGGCATGTCCGACATGACGGTGCTCGACTACGCCATGATGGTCGAGGATACGCATGTCGACACCAAGGTGATCGAATACCGGCGGCGCGGACCCGATACTTTCATCACCGGCAAGGGTCAGGGTGAACTCATCGCGGTGGCGCTCACCGACAAGATGGCCGACGGCCTGTCGATGGTCTATTCCTATTTCAATCCCGATTTCGAAAGCCGATCGCTCGGCACGTTCATGATCCTCGACCACATCGCCCGTGCCAAGGCGATGGGACTGCCCCATGTCTACCTTGGCTACTGGGTCAATGGTTCGCGGAAGATGAATTATAAGATGCGCTTCATGCCGCAGGAGCATCTCGGCCCAAAAGGCTGGGAGCGCTATACCAACGAAGCGGTCTGACGCTGAGTTTTCCCACGATCCACGCTTAACTGTTTCAAGGCAGGGGATGCTGGTCTTTCGGCCGCTCGGCTGAAGAGAGTGTGCGCTTGCGCCGATCGGCCGCCTGCATTCAAATGCGAAAGTTCCTGCATGTCCTCTCACCATGATCACCAGAAGGGCCTTCTGATAACCGCCACCGGCGGACTGATACTGACTGTCGACATACCGTTGATCCGCCTTGCGGATGGCGGCGCGTGGACCATCCTTTTGCTGCGGACCGGAACCACCTTCATCGCCGCGATGATCATCTGGTCGGTCTGGCGCGCGCTGAGCCGGAATGTCCCGCCGCTTATCCCCGGCTGGTCCGGGCTGATCGTGGCGATATGCTATGGGCTGACCTCGATCACCTTCGTTACCGCGGTCTTCCACACCTCGACCGCCGACCTGGTGTTCATCTTGGCCTTCAACACCGTATTCGCCGCACTCTTGTCCTGGATATTCCTTCGGGAAAGGCCGGCGGCGGTGACGATCGCGGCCATGCTGGTCATGATCCTCGGCGTGCTGGTCATCGTCGGCGGTTCGGTCGGCAGCGGCAAGCTGTTCGGTGATTTCATGGCGCTGTGCTCGGCTTTCTTCATCGCGGTGGCCATCACCATCTCGCGCGCCAGCGGCAAGGATATGGGATTCACCTCGCTGATCGGCGTCCTTCTGCCGCTTGGACTGGCCGCCTTCATGGTGACAGGCGAAGGCTTCCACGTGAACGCGCCGTGGTGGATCATCTTCAACGGCGCCGTCATCATGCCGATCTCGTTCTTCTGCCTCGCCGCAGGGCCGAAATATATTTCGGGACCCGAAGTGGCGATGTTCTACCTGCTCGAAACGGTGCTGGCGCCGATCTGGGTGTGGATGATCTTCGCCGAGACGCCGACGCGCAACAGCCTGATCGGCGGCGGCATCCTGATCGTCACCCTGGTCGCCCATTCGCTCTGGCAGCTGCATGACGGGCGCAGGCGCCGGGGCGACCTTGCGGTGCACCATCCGGCCTAGATTTGTCCGAAATCCCTATCCGGCGCTCGCCTTCTTCGCGGCGCTTGGTTCGGGCAGGACGTCGATCTGCGGACCCGCCTCGATCTGGGCGGCAGAGCCGTCCGGCGTCTCGTCTGCCATTTCCACCTCGCGCAGCCACTCGCGCCAGATCGCGACCAGCAGCGCCATCAGCACCGGGCCGATGAACAGGCCGAGAAAACCCATCGTCTTGACGCCGCCGATCAAGCCGAAAAAAGTTGGCAGGAAGGGCAGTTTTATCGGTCCGCCCACGAGCTTGGGGCGCAATGTTTTGTCGACGATGAACAGCTCGACCGTTCCCCATATGAACAGCGCCAGGCCGGCCATCGGCGAGCCGCTGGCGGCGAGGTAAATCGACACCAAGGTAAAGGACAGCGGCGCACCGCCGGGGATGAGCGCCATCACGCCTGTCAGCGCGCCCAGCGTCACAGGCGACGGCACGCCGGCCAGCCAGTAGGCGACGCCCAGCACCAGACCCTCGCCGATGGCAATCACGGTCATGCCGGTCACAGTCGAGGAAATGGTCGCCGGCACGACGCGGGAGATCCGCTCCCAGCGGGTCGGCAGGATGCGTTCGCCGAGGCGGTCGATCTGGCCGGCGAAATTCTCGCCATCGCGATAGGCGAAAAACAGGGCGATCATCATGAACAGCAGCGTCAGAAAGAGGCTGAAAGCGCTGCCGCCGGCGGCGAGCGCGCCGCGGTAGATGCTGCCGATATTGGCGCCGCTGACCAGCTGGATCAGTTCGCCGATGCCGCCGGGATGGCCGAGATTGGCCGTCCACTGCTCGTTCAGCCACTCACCCACCACAGGCAGGGTGGCGATCCAGTGCGGCGTCACCGCACCGTGCCGATTGGTCTCGATCGCCCAGCCGACCCACTCGCGCACCTCGTTGATTGCATAGGTGCCGGCAAGCGCGATCGGTATCACCAGGAAGGCGAGGATGAACAGGATGGCAAATGTGGCGGCGATGGTTCGGTTACCGCCGACGCCGACCAGCAGGCGCCGATAGAGCGGCCAGCTGGCGAAAGCGATGACGAGCGCGGCCAGCACTGGGAACAGGAAGCCATGGAAGAAATAGACACCAGCGGCAACGATCAGCACCAGCAGCCAGCGCGCCGCCGACAGCGGCGGTATGACGGCCGACCGAAGCGGTGTGGACAGCCCGAAGAGGCGCTGCTGCCGTTCCGGTTTCTGGATCTTTGCTTCCTTCAAATGCCCTGTTCTCCCCGACCCGTCCGGTCAGTTATGCACTGATATAGTGCAGCAATCGTGACGATAGTCCAAATGGTGATGGTGGCGCTGCCAATCTCCCCTCTCGTGAGGAGATGTCCGGCAGGGGGCGTGAAGGATTGCCAGCCTCTGATTTGATCTTGAAGGACCGAGAATTGCGACAGGTGTAACCAGTCATTTGATGCGCTGGCGGGACAGCGCGCCCCCTCTGGCCTGCCGGCCATCTCCCCATCAGGGGCAGGGGAATCGCATATGGCGTTTTGGGAGTTGAAATTGGTCTGAGAAGAGATTCTTTGGGAAGGCAGTCCAGCGA